>JBAZPK010000017.1:0-23387 GCA_041648235.1 Thermoleophilia bacterium | reverse complement strand
CCATCGGCGCCATGCCGCCGCGGCGCGGCTGGCAGCGGGGGCAGAAGTGCGTGGCGCGGCCGCCTACGACGGTACGCCGCACCGCCGTGCCACAGACGTGGCACGGCTGCCCCGTGCGCTGGTACACGTTGAGCAGCTCCTGGAAGCTGCCGCGCCGCCCGGCCGGATCGACGAAGCTCTCGATCGACGAGCCTTCGTGGTCGATGCCGGCCTGCAGCGTCTCGAGCAGGGCCTCGTGCAGGCGCTGCGCCTCACGCGGCCCGGCGCTGCCCGCCGCCCGCAGGGGGTGCAGGCGGGCACGGAAGAGCGCCTCGTCGGCGTAGATGTTGCCCACGCCGGCGATGCGCCGCTGGTCGAGCAGGAACGACTTGAGCGGGGCGCGGCGGCCGTCGAGGGCCGCCCGCAAGTAGGCCACCGTGAACCCTGGGCCGAACGGCTCCGGGCCCATGCCGGCGAAGAAGCCCTCCTCGGCCGCCGGGTCGAAGGCCCACAGGCGGCCGAAGCGCCGCACGTCCTGGAAGTGCAGCTCCGCGCCCGGCTCCAGATGCCAGACGAAGCGAGGGGGCCGGCCGCCCGGGGGCGGGCGGAAGAGGAGCTGGCCGGTCATGCGCAGGTGGATGACGGCCGTCGTCCCCCGAGCGCTCACCCCCAGGCCTTCGAGGTCGACGATCAGGTACTTGCCGCGGCGCCGCAGGCCGCCGATGCGGCGATCGACGAGCAGCTCGCGCAACTCCGCCTCGCCGCGGTCACTCACGGTCGCGTCGCCGACCACCACGTCGCGGACGATCAGCCCCGGCAAGCAGGTGAGCAGGCGGCGACGGACCGTCTCTACCTCGGGAAGCTCGGGCATCAGGCTTCGCCGGGTTCGTGCGGGCCCCGGGATGCGGCGCCGGCCGGGCCGGCCTCGGAGCGCGCCCCCCACCACTTTTCGAGGAAGGCGCGCGCCTCGTCGGCCGAGGCGACCTCGCCGGCCTCGACCTCCTCGTCCAGCGCGTCCAGAGCCTGGCCGACGGCCGGCCCGGGCCGCAGGCCGAGGAGCGCCATCACGTCGTCGCCGGAGAGCAGCCGGGGCACCGGGGCCTTGCTCACGGCCGACCACACCGAGCGCGCCAGCCGATAGTGCCTCGCCAGCGAGGCGAGCGAAGTCTTCTCGCCGCGCGTCGCCAGACGGTCGCAGAGCGAAAGGACCACGGACTCGAAGACCCAGGGGCTCACATCGCGCCGATAGCGGGCCACAGCGCGGCGCGTGAGCGGCTGCTCGCGCACCAGGAAGCCGAGACGCAGATGCTGGCGGATGAGGGTCCCCAGATAGGTCGTGAAGCGGCCGCTCATGCGCAGGCGCGAGGCGACCTCGGCCGCCATCCGGCGGCCGAGCTCGTCGTGACGCCAGAAGAGCACGTGACCCTCGGGGGTGACCAGGCGGGCCGCAGGCTTGCCGATGTCGTGCAGCAGCACGGCCCACGAGAGCGGCACCAGCGGCCCCACACCGGGCAGGCCGACCTCGGCCGGGGGCGTAAGGTACCCGTCGCCGCCCAGCTGCTGGACCACGCCCGCCGCGTAGGTGAGTGCCTCCAGCGTGTGCTCGAAGACGTCGAGGTGGTGGTAGGGGTTCTGTTCCACGCCGCGAAGCCCTTCCAGCTCCGGAAGCACCACGGCGAGCGCGCGCCAGACGGCGAGGTCGCGGAGAGCCGCGGCGGCGGCGGGGATGCCGAGTACGGCGGAGAGCTCGGCCCCGAGGCGCTCGCCGCTGACGCCGCTGAGGCCCGGGGCGGCGCGCACCGCCGCCGTGGTCGCGGCCGCGTCGGGGACCAGGGTGAAGCCACGCGCCAGGCGGGCGAGGCGCACGACCCGCAACGGGTCGCTCTCGAGAGCCGCCGGCGAGCAGAGGCGCAGGCGCCCGGCGGCGAGGTCGTCGAGGCCGCGCAGGGGGTCGACGATCCGTTCGCCGCCCAGGGGCCGCGCCAGCGCATCGACGGTGAAGTCGCGGCCGCGCAGGTCGGCCTCGAGCCGCGCGGCCCGGGTCGCCGGGTCGAGCGGGCCGGCTGCCGTGGTGGACCCCACGGCCCGCAACGGGGCGACGTCGACGTGCAGTTCGCCGACCACCACTCGCCAGGTGCCGAAAGCATCCGAGGACGCGTACACGGCGCCGCCGAGCCGGTCCGCGAGCCCGTGCGAGAAGGGCTCGGCGGCGCCGTCCAGCACGATGTCGACGTCCTTGACGGCGAGGCCGAGGAGCTCGTCCCGGAGGCAGCCGCCGACGAGCCAGCCGGCCTCGCCGGGGCCGAGCGTGGCGCGCGCCGCCGCGGTCACCTCGTCAGGTGACGGCGGCGCTCCCGGAAGCGGCGCGGCACCCACGACCGCCTCAGCCCGCGGGAGCGGCGCCGCGGTACCGGCGCACCACCCGCGGGCTGACGTCGCAGACGACCTCGTAGTTGATCGTCTGCAGCAGGCGCGCGACCTCCTCACAGAGGATCCGCGGCGCCCCGAAGGCGTCGTCTCGAGGGCCCCGGACGCGGGCGCCTCCGTTGGTGGATCCGCCGACCCCTTCGCCGGCGGCGCCGAACAAGACCACCTCGTCGCCGACCCTGCCCCAGTCCGCGGGCAGCCGCACCGTGAGCTGGTCCATGCTGATCGTCCCGGTGATGCGGCAGCGGCGCCCACCGACGAGCACGTCGCCGCGGTTGGTGAGGAGGCGGCTCACGCCGTCGGCGTAGCCGATGGGCACGATGCCGATGCGCGTCGGCTCGGCGGCCACGAAGCGGCGCCCGTACCCGACCGAATCGCCGGGAGCGACCATCCGCACGCCGGCGACGTAGGAGCGGAGCTTCATCGCCGGCCGCAACCCATCCTTGAACGGGTCGTCGTTGCTCGGCGCGAGCCCGTACAGAGCGATGCCGTTGCGGACCATGTCGAAATGGGCCCGCGGGCCGCGCAACGTCGCGGCACTGTTGGCCGTGTGGCAGAGCAAGTGCGGATTGAGTGCCTTGAGCTCGGCGGCGAGCGCCGCGAAACGCCCGAGCTGATGCTCGAAGAACGTGGTGTCGGCCTCGTCGGCGGTGGCGAAGTGGCTCATCAGCCCGACGAGCAGGCCTTCCCGCGCCGCGTCGGCGCACAGGGCACGCGCCTCGTCCTCGGGGACGCCGAGGCGGCCCATGCCGGAGTCGAACTTGACGTGCAGGCGCGCCCTCAGGCGGCGTGCCTCGGCCAGGAACGGCGCCGACCAGGCGACGGCGTCGGCGCCGGCTGCCACGGCGCGCTCCAGCTCGGGGCTGGTGAGCGCGCCGAAGATCAGCATCGGGGCCGTGAGGCCGGCCGCGCGCAGCTCCTCGGCCTCGGCCACGGCGGCGACGCCGAGCCAGGTCGAGCCGGCTTCAAGCGCGGCGCGCGCGGCCGGCACGGCGCCGTGCCCGTAGCCATTGGCCTTGACGACGGCGCAGTGCGCGGCGCCGGGCGGCAGCTCGCGCATCAGCCGGCGCACGTTGTGCCGGATCGCCTCGAGGTCGACCTCGGCGACGGCGCGCTCGCAGCCGTCCAGCATGTCAGAGCCCGAGGATCTTCATGATGTCGTGCCGCGTCACGATGCCCACGACCTTGCCGCCTTCCTCCACCGGGACGCGGTCGAAGCCGTAGCGCGCCATGAGCGTGGCCGCGGCACGCGCCGGGTCGCCCGGGGCGACGGTGTGCGGCTCCGGAGTCATGAGGTCGGCCACCGTCGCCGCCGCCGCCTTCTGCAGCTGCTCCCTGAACTTCTTCTGGCTCCCCAGGTAGATGATGCTGTCGAAGAGCTCGAAGTAGTGCGGCATCTGCACGTCGGCGTCCATCGCCATGAGGTCGCCCTCGGTGACGATGCCGACCAGCAGGTCGTGGGCGTCCACCACCGGCACCCCGCCGACGCGGTGCTCGCGGAATAGCGCCACGAGGTCCTTGACCGTCATCCCGGGGTGCACGGTGACGACCGGGGTCGTCATGATGTCGCGCGCGAGGGGCTCGCCCGCGGCGGGCTTCTCAGTGGTGCTCATGCGCTTCCTCCTGTGGGCCGGCCTTGACCCGCTCCACGGCGGCCGGCAGGAACTGGAACAGGTCGCTCGCCACCATGCCGTCGGTGCCGACGGCGTTCTCGGCGGCGAGGTCGGCGGCGAGGCCGTGCAGATAGGCGCCGAGGCAGGCGGCGTCGGTGGCCCCCAGGCCCTTGGCGAGCTGGGCGACGATCACGCCGCTGAGCACGTCGCCCGTGCCCGGCGTCGCCAGGCCGGGGTTGCCTGTCGGGACGACATAGGCGCGCCCGGAAGGATCGGCGACGATGGTGGCCTCGCCCTTGAGCACCACCGTGGCGCCGCTGCGCTGCGCGGCGGAGCGGGCGCACTCGAGGCGCTGGGCCGCCACCTCTTCGGCCGGACGGCCGAGCAGGCGGCCCAGCTCGCCCTCATGCGGCGTCAGGACGGTGGGCGCCGAGCGCTCGGCCAGCAGCTCCGGCCCGTCGCCGAGCGCGAACAACCCGTCCGCGTCGAGCAGCAGTGGCCGCTCGAGACCGAGGAGCTCGCGCACGACGAGCTGCGCCTCGTCGGCGCGGCCCAGGCCGGGGCCCACGGCCACGGCCTTCAGCCGCGCCGCCTCGTCGAACAGCGCGCTGCGCCCGGCCAGCGTGAACTGCCCGCCGGCGCCGGGCACCTCGACGGTGATGACCTCCGGGTAGGGCTTCTCGCCGCCGGAGCCCGACGGCAGAGCGGCATGCACGAGCCCTGCGCCCGCACGCAGCGCCGCCATCGCCGTCAGGTGAGCCGCGCCGGTCATGCCCCGCGAGCCGCCGACGACGAGCACGGTGCCCACCGAGCGCTTGTGGTCGAGCGCTCCCTTGGGCACGAAGAGCGGCTCCACGCCGTCCTCGGTGAGCAGCCACACGTCGGCGTCATGGTCGCAGAGCGGCGGGATGCCGATGGGCGCGACGACGACTTCGCCGGAGAACGTGCCGCCCGGCGTGACGAAGTGGCCGATCTTGGCGGCGTGCAGCGCCACCGTGAGGTCGGCCACCACCGCCGGCCCGTGGACGGCGCCGTTGGAGGCGCCGACGCCACTGGCGACGTCGATGCTCACCACGGCGCCGGGCGCCTCGTTGATGAGCTCGATGGCGGCCGCGGCGGTGCCCTTGGCGGTGCCGGTGAAGCCGGTGCCGAAGATGGCGTCGACGATCACGTCGGCCATGCCGACGAGCATCACGGCGTCCTCCGCCGATCCGCCCTCGGCATCGAAGGCGGCGCGCACGTCGACCCCGAGCTTGTCCAGGATCTCGAGGTTGAGCCTGGCCTCGCCGGCGTACTCGTCGGGGCCGGCGAGCGCCAGCACGGTCACCTCGACGCCGGCGTTGAACAGCTCCCGGGCGACGACGAAGCCGTCGCCGCCGTTGTTGCCCTTGCCGGCGAACACCACGGCCTCCTCGGGGTCGTAGCGCTCGAGGATCTCCTCAGCCACGGCCAGGCCGGCGCGCTCCATGAGGTGCCCGGCGGGGATGCCGACCCCCTGGATGGCGGTGATGTCGACCTGCCGCATCACCTCGGCGGTGTACAGGCCGAGCAGCAGGGTCTCATCCATCGGCAGCCTCCTTCAGGGCGGCGGCCACGGCGTACGCCATGCCGCCGGTATGGCTCAACGAGACGTCGACGCGCGTCACGCCCAAGTGGGCGGCCACGCGCGCCACATCGCCGTGCAGGGCGATGTGCGGCTTGCCTCCCGAAAGTACCTCGATATCGCGCCACACGAACCCGATGATACCGATACCGAGCGCCTTGCCCACGGCCTCCTTGGCGGCGAAACGGGCCGCGTACCGCGGGAACGGGTCGGCGAAGCCGTCGCTGTACGCACGCTCCTGAGCGCTGAAGAGGCGCTCGTAGGCGCGCGGCAGGCGCTCCAGCAGCCGCCGGATGCGCGCCGCCTCGACCGCGTCGATGCCGATGCCGACGAGGGTGCCGCCCCTCATGGACGCCTCCTCGTCCTGCCCGCCTGACGGCGCCCAGAGCCCGCGTACATCGGCTATTCCACCGTCACTGTCTTGGCGAGGTTGCGGGGCTGGTCCACGTTGAGGCCCTTGATGCCGGCGATGTGGTAGGCGAGGAGCTGCAGCGGCACCACGGTGAGGATCGGCGCCAGGTGATGGTCGCAGGGCGGCACCCAGAGCACGTCCCGCGAGAGGCCCCCGATGACCGTGTTGCCCTCGGTGGCCACGGCGATCACGTCGGCGCCCCGGACCCGTACCTCCTCGATGTTGCTCACCAGCTTGGAGAAGACAGGGCTGTCGTCGGCGACGACGACCACCGGCGACTCCTCGTCGAGCAAGGCGATGGGGCCGTGCTTCATCTCGCCGGCGGCGTAGGCCTCAGTGGGGATGTAGCTGATCTCCTTGAGCTTGAGCGCGCCCTCGAGGCAGACCGCGAACCCCATGCCGCGGCCCAGGTAGAGGAAGAAGCGCTCGTCGTGGTAGCGGCGGGCGATCTCCTTGACGCCGCTGTCGTCCCAGGCGAGCAGCTGCTCCACTTTTTCGGGGACGGCGCGCAGCTCGTGGCCGAGCCGCATGAGCTCGGCCTCGCTCTGCGCGCCGCGCGCCCAGGCGAGGCGCAGCGCCAGCAGCAGCAGGGCGGCGACCTGGGCGGTGTGGGTCTTGGTCGCCGCCACCCCGATCTCGAGCCCGGCCCGCGTGAACAGCACGTAGTCGGCGTCGCGGGTGGCCTGGCTCCCCATGATGTTGGTGAGCGCCAGCACCGGCGAGCCGGCCTCGCGGGCGAGCCGCATGGCCGCCAGGGTGTCGAGCGTCTCGCCCGACTGCGTGATGCCGATGACGAGCGTGTCGGGGTCGAAGACGGGCTCACGGTAGCGGAACTCGCTGGCGACGTCGATCTGCACCGGCACGCGCGCAAGCTGCTCGATGGCGTAGCTGCCGATGAGGCCGGCGTGGTACGAGGTGCCACAGGCGACGATGAAGATGCGCCGCAGGCGGCGCAGGAACTCGTCGCCCATCCCGACCTCGGAGAGGTCGACGCAGCCGTCCTCGTGGAGGCGGCCGGCGAGCGTGTCGCGAAGGGCCGCCGGCTGCTCGTTGATCTCCTTGAGCATGAAAGTCTCGTAGCCGCCCTTCTCGGCGGCATCGGCGTCCCAGGTGATCTCGGTCTCCTCGCGGGCCACAGGCTGACCGGCGACGTCGGTGTACTCCGCGCCCCCGGCGCGGAGCGTGACGATGTCGCCGTCCTCCAGCACGACCATGCGCCGCGTGTGGCGAAGGAAGGCGGGGATCGCTGAGGCGAAGAACATCTCGCCCTCGCCGACGCCGACCACCAGTGGTGCCTCGCGGCGCGTGCCGACGACGATCGCGGGCTCGGCGGCGGAGACGGCGCAGATGGCGTAGTGGCCGTCGAGCCGCGGCACGATGCTGCGCACGGCCGCCGCCAGCCCCTCACCGAGGTGCTCCTCGAGGAGGTGCGCGACCACCTCGGCGTCGGTCTCGCTGGCGAGGGCGTGGCCGCGGCCGGCGAGCTCGGCGCGCAGCTCCTTGTAGTTCTCGATGATGCCGTTCAGGACGATGGAGACGCGGCCGCTGCAATCGTTGTGCGGGTGGGCGTTGGCTTCGCTGGGCCGGCCGTGCGTCGCCCAGCGGGTATGCCCGAGGCCGACGACGGCCACCGACTCGCTCTCCCCGGCGGCGGCCATCAGCGCGTCGAGATTGCCGACCGAGCGCACCACCGCGATGCCGCCGCCCTCAAGCAGGGCGAGCCCCGCCGAGTCGTAGCCTCTGTACTCCAGGCGTTTGAGGCCGTCGAGGATGATGGGCTTGGCGGGGCGATGCCCGGCGTAGCCGACGATGCCGCACATGCGGGCTCCCTTCAGCGGGTATGGCACAGGCGGGCGAGTCGCGGACGGCACCTTCGAGATGCTTTGTTCCGCCGTCGCCGACGGGTTTTGACGTCTCGATCACGACCGTGCCGGGCCGGGAGGCATCCGCCGAGTCTTTCGATGAACCTCCACCTCGTCACCCGCACGAGCCGCCCCTGCAGGGCCGCGCGCGCGGGCCAGGCGCTCAGGTTGCTTGCGGGTGTCCGCGCCGCCGGTCTGCTCTGGCTTGGCTATTCTATCGCGTAGCGGCACCGGCGGTCCGCCGAGGCTCGTCGTCGCCGGGCACTGGCAACTGGCTGCCGGGACAGATACAAAGGGGATGATGCGGCGAACCCGCCGGCCAGACGGCGCGTCTCACCGCCACCTGGTCTGCGCCTGAGGCGAGGCGCTGCCCGTACCGCGACGTGAGGAGGGGCTCGATGATAGACATCCAGGGTCGTGCACGGCGAGGCGAAGGCCGCCCCAGGGGGCGGTGGGCGCCGCTGGCCCTCGTGCTCCTGATCGTCCTGGCGGCGGCCGCCCTGGCGGGGCCGGCGGCGGCCGCTCCGGCAGAGCCCACCCTCTCGCTCGACGAGCTGCAGGCGCGGCTCGACTCCGGCCCGGTGACGGGCTACTTCCTCACGGTCGACCAAGGCGCTCACATCGCCACGGTCCCCATGACAGTGCTCAGCATCGCCGGCGGCGCCGGCCCCGATGGAGCGCTCATCATGTTCGCGGCCGACATGGCCGACCCGCTCATGGAGCGCATCGGGACGATCGCCAGCGGGATGAGCGGCAGCCCGCTGTACGTGGACGACGCCGGCACCGACAAGCTCATCGGCGCCCTCTCCTACGGCGATATCTTCACCCTCGGCGGCCTCGCGCTGGCCACGCCGATCGAGTACATGAGCGCCGTTGAGGACCGCTTCGGCGCCGTAGCCGTGGGCACCGCCGGCGCCGTGCGGACGGTCAGCCTCGAGCAACCCCTCAGCGTCCCCGGCGACGGCATCGTCGGCTCGGTCGCCGTGGTGACCAGCGCCAAGGCGGCGCGGGCCGTCAGGAAGCCCGGCGTGGCCGTCTTCGCGCCGCTCGCCGCCGTCCAGCTCGGGGGGCTGCCCGTCAAGAGCCGCGCCTACGCGGAGCTGAGCGCGGCCCTGCAGAAGCGGGGCCACACCGTGGTGAGTGGCCTGGGGAGCGGGCCGGGCGGATGGGACCCCGAGTTCACGACGCCGCTCGTCGGCGGAGCCGCCCTGGCAGTCATGTACACGCGCGGCGACCTCTGGGCCGGCGGCATCGGCACCGTGACGTACATCAACGACGACCGCCTGGTAGCGTTCGGCCACTCCATGGACTGGGCCGGCCCGACCGCACTGTACCTCTGCAACGCGCAGATCGACGGGATCTGGGCGAACAGCCTGTCCGCGTACAAGCTCGGCACTCCCGGCGCCGTGCGCGGCGCCATCTCGGAGGACCGCGGCTCGGCCGTGGCCGGCCTCACCGGCGCCGGACCTGCTGAGGTCCCCGTGACATCCAGCGCCACCGCCGAGCTCGAGACCACGGCCTCGGCCACCAGCACCACCTGGATCACCAGGAAATGGGCCGGGGACCCCTGGGGCTCCTTCCTGGCCGCCGTGGCGACGACCGTGCCCGCCTACAAGGCGGCCGACCGGGCCTACCTGCCGGGCAGCGCCGAGACGGCGACCACGGTGGTCGTCTCCGACGGCGAGCAGCAGTACACCGTGCAGCGGGCCAACGTCTGGGACGACCCTTGGGACGTGCTCTGGGTGATGAGCGGCGATGTCTCGTACATCCTCGACACGCTGGCCGCCGACCCGTACGGCATCGCCCACGCGGACGTCGTCTCGGTGGACTTCGCGGCGACGCTGAGTGACGCGAGGCGCCTGGCGACCGTGACGGACGTCACCGTACCCGGCGGCCTGCGTACCGGCAGCAACACCATCACCGTGACGGTCGACGTGTTCGGGCAGCCGGAGCCGCTGACGATCCCCGTCACGCTCGTGCTTCCGGTCGGCACGCCACGCGAGGGATACCTGATGGTGTCGTCGGCGACGGACGGTCGAGAGGACGGCGAGGCGGAGCCCGAGGACGGCACATCGGTGCGCCGCACACTTGCCGAGACGGTCGCTGACCTCAATGCGGCACCCGCCAACGACGAGGTCCAGGTGACCTTCCTGCCGATGCCGCTGCCGGGGCCGGAGCCCTTCCAGGCGACGGCCGGCGACGTGCTCACCGAGTTTGAACCCGTGAGCACGACGGTCGCCACCGGCCTGGTGGTCACCGGCGGTGTGGCAAAGCCGACGGCCGGGCTCACGTTGTCCGCCCGGCCCGCCAGGGTGCTCCGCTACCGGCGCACGACGATCACGGGCAGCTTCATGGCGGGCGGCGACACCGCGGTGCGCGTCTACCGCCAGTACCGCGGGGAAGCGAAGCGGGTGCTCGTGGCGACAGTCCCGGCGTTCGCCATGGACGGTATGGCCGGCTTCGCCTACCGTTCGGAGCGCCTGAGGAAGGCCGCCCTGTTCACGGTCGTCTGGGCCGGCGACGCCTCCACCCTGGGCGCTACTGCCCGAGTGAGCGTGAACCTGCGCCGCTGACCCGCTCCCGAGAGGAGCTGCCACCGAGAGGCAGGGCGGCGCCGGCGCCGCCCTGCCTCTCGTACGGGGCCCGGTGGACCTTACGCCAGGTGCTCCTCGACGACGTCGACGATGCGCCGGCAGGCGCCCTCGACGTCGTCGTGCGTGGGCGCCTCGGCCATCACGCGCACGAGGTCCTCGGTGCCCGAGGTGCGCACGAGGATGCGGCCGGAGCCCTGCAAGCGCCGCTCCTCCTTGTCGACCGCCGCCCAGACGGCCGCGGCGCCGTCAAGCGCGCGCTTGTCGCGCACGCGCACGTTGACGAGCTTCTGCGGCAGCCGGGTCATCACGCGCGCCGCCTCAGCCAGAGTGACGTCCATCTGGCGCAGGGCCTGCAGCAGCAACAACCCCGTGGCCAGACCATCGCCGGTCGTGCAGATGTCGCGGTTGATGATGTGCCCGGACTGCTCGCCGCCCAGCAGGTAATCACCGGCGAGCATCTCGGCGACCACGTAACGGTCACCGACGTCGGTGACCAGCACCTCGATGCCCTCGCGGGCCATGGCCTGATGGAAACCGAGGTTGGTCATCACCGTGGTGACGACGGTGTCGCGGCGCAGCTTGCCATGTGCCTTGAGGTGCTTCGCGAGGATCGCGATGATGAAGTCCCCGTCGACGAGCTGGCCGGCGGCGTCGACCGCGAGCACGCGGTCGCCGTCCCCGTCGAAGGCCAAGCCGAGGTCGAAGCCGTCGGCGCGCACGAGCTTCTGCAGGGCGCCGATGTGGGTGCTGCCGCAGCCGGCATTGATGTTCGTGCCGTCGGGCCGGTCGAACACCACGGTCACGTCGGCGCCAGACTCGGCCAGCGCCAGCGGCGCCGCTTGGTACATGGCCCCGTGGGCGCAGTCGACGGCGATCTTCATGCCGCTGAGGTCGAGTGGGATGCGCTTGACCACCTCCCACACGTAGCCCTCTACGGCGCCCTCGAGGACCTCGGCCGAGCCGAACGCGTCGCCGGCCAGCGACCGCAGGTCGTGGCCGGCGATGTGCGCCTCGATCTCGGCCTCCTCCTCGTCGCTCAGCTTGAGACCGGCGGAGGAGAAGAACTTGATGCCGTTGTCGGCGTACGGATTGTGCGAAGCACTGATCACGATGCCGGCGTCGGCGTCGCGCTGCAAGACGAGCGCGGCGAGTCCCGGCGTCGGGATCACCCCGGCGAGCTCCACCCGCGCCCCGCCGCTGGTGAGGCCGGCCGTGAGGCCCGCCTCGAGCATCGGCCCGGACTGGCGCGTGTCGCGGCCGATGACCACCAGCGGCGAACCTCCGGCGGGCCCAGCCAGCACGGCCGCCGCGGCGCGCCCGACCTGTACGGCGAACTCGGGCGTCAGCAACTCGCCGGCGACGCCGCGGATACCGTCAGTGCCGAAGTAGGTGCCCATGCCGCGACCCGTCTCCGTTCATCAGTGGGGTGTGGCGCGTGCGCGCCGGTGCTGGCGCCATGCTACGCGGGTCGTGCCGGGGTGGCAAACCCGCCGCGTCGGACCCGCGACGGAGCCCTGCGGGCTCGCGGGCCGCTGGACAGCCGCCGTCGATCAGTCCCAGCTGCGAAGGCTGAGATGGACCCCGAGCAGCCTGGCCACAAGCCAGACCGCCGCGGCGGCGACCCCAACGACCATCGCGGCAAAGGGCACCAAGCTCCAAGTCGAGGCGTGGAAGTACGAAGCGATCAGGCCCACGGCGAGTGGCGCGGACAGCACGACGGCGGCCTTCTTCCACATCGGCGCCGTGTTACGCCGGTGCGCCCTCTTGACGATCCTTCTGGCCATCGCGGACTCCTCGGGAGTGATTGGCACCAATCCTAGCACCTGCAGGAGGCGCCGCCCCGCGCGCGGACCAGCCGTCAGTAGACGCGCAGGTACCGGAAGCTGCTCGCCGCCGGCAGATGGTCGGCATCGGCCGCGAAGCTGGCGCGCACGCGGTACTCCCCGCGCGCCCTCGGCTTCCAGGCCCAGCCGTAGCGGCTGGAGCTGTCGAGCGCCCGCTGGGCCCGGGCGACGGTCGTCCACACCCACTTCTTCAGCGTCTGCGAGTAGCGGTGCTTCTGGGCGACCGCGGTGATCGCGCCCTTGGTGACCCCATCGCCGAGCAGCGCGTGATTCGGCCGCACCTCGCCGCTCGCGGTGACGCGGCGCCCGAGCGGGTAACGCAGGTAGTTGCCCGCGCGCGAGGCCGCGTTCGCCAGCCGCAGGGTCACGAGCGGGCGCACTTCCACGGCCGTGGAGGCAGCCGCCGGCCTGATGATGCCGTCGGCCGTGCCCAGACCGATCCAGACGGCGCGGTACGACGTCCCCGCCGTCGGCGTCACGCTGTGCGTAAAGCTGCCGTCGGAAGCGGTGGTCAGGCTCGCGAGCGTCGTGAATCCGGCGGCTCCGGTGACGCGCGCCTGCAGCGTGACGGCCTCGCCCGCCGCCGGCGCGCCGCCCTCAGTGAGCGTGCCCCTCACCGTGGTGGAGCCGCCTGAGGTGAGCGCCGGCGAGTCGGCTGCCAGCGTCAGCTCCGAGTCGGCCACGGTCGTGAGGCCGTGGTGAGTCTTGTCCGCCTGAGGATGGCACGTGCCGCAGGCGCCGAGCTCGGCGTAGTGAGCCGTGTGGCAGCTCGTACAGGTCTTGCCCGCAGACGGCTCCGCCGCGTGGATCTGCTCACGGCCGAACATGCCGGAGCCGCTGTGGCACGTGGTGCACATCGGCAGCGTGACTTTGGAGCCGCGGAAGTGGCACTGGCGGCAGACAACCGCCTGCACCGGACGGTCCATGCCCTTGTGGCAGAGGGTGCACGCCGTGATCCCGTCGTGGCTCGCCTTGGCCGAGGCGATGGAGCCCTCGTGGCAGGTGGCGCACTCGCTCAAGGGGACGGCCTCGGCGCCGGCGTGGTGGTAACCGGCGACGTCGGTGTGGCAGGTGGCGCAGGCGGCGAGGCCCTCGAAGTGGCCGCTCGCCTTGTCGGAGTGGCAGGCGGTGCACGACGCGTCCGCGCCCGGCGTCGCCGAGTGGATCACGGAAGTGCCGTGGCAGCTCGAGGCGGTGCAGGCGCCGGCGCCGAACTGCTCGGTGGTGTGGCAGGCGCTGCAGGTCGCGGGCACCGACGGGATACCCATACCGTCGTGGCAGGTGGCACAGTCGACGACGCCGGCGTGTTCGGCCTTGGCCGTCGCGATCGAGCCGTCGTGGCAGCCGGCGCAGTCGACGAGCGGCACGGCCCGGGCGGTCCCGTGGTGGTAGCCGGCGACATCGGCGTGGCAGCTCTCGCAGGTGCCGAGACCCTCAAAGTGGCCGCTCGCCTTGCCCGTGTGGCAGTCCGCGCAGGAGGCCTCGGTGATACGCGTGCCGACGTGGTTGGCGATCCTTCCGTGGCAGCCGGCATCGGCGCACTCGAGGTCGTTCGAAAAGACGACGGCTGCCCACGGTCCCTGCTGCGCCTGGTGGCAGCCGAGGCAGTCACCGGCGGCGGGCACGTCCATGCTGGTGTGGCAGCTGCTGCACACCGCGCTGCGGCCCACGTGGCCGGCCGGAGCATCGGCGACGGTGCCGTCGTGGCAGGCGCCGCAGTCGCTAAGGGCGAGCGCCTGGACGCCGCCGTGATGATAACCCGGCACATCGGTGTGGCAGGTCGCGCAGGTGCCGTACTGCTCGAAGTGGCCCGTGGCCTTGCCGGTGTGGCAGTCGGTGCAGACGGTGACCGCCGACGGCGTGGCGTTGTGGATCACGGCGGTGCTGTGGCAGCCGGCGGCCGTGCAGCTCCCGGTGCCGTACTGCTGCGAATCGTGGCACGTCACGCAGGCCTGCGGCACCGCCGGCAACGCCATGCCGCTGTGGCAGGTGGCGCAATCGGTGATGCCGTCGTGGTTGACCTTCGCCGAGGCGATCGTGTCGTCGTGGCACGAGGCGCACTCGCTCAGGGGGATCGCCTGCGCGCCTGTGTGGTGGTAGCCGGCGACCTCGGTGTGGCAGGTCTCGCAGACGGCGAGGCCTTCGAAGTGGCCGCTCGCCTTGTCCGTGTGGCAGTCGGTGCAGATGCCCTGCGCCGACGGCGTGGCGTTGTGGATCACACCGGTGCCGTGGCAGGTCGAGCTCGTGCAGCCCCCGGTGCCGAAGGCGGTCGCGGTGTGGCAGCGGTTGCACGCGGCGGGCACCGAGGGGGTGTCCATGCCGGTGTGGCAGCTCTGGCAGTCGGTGACGCCGTCGTGGCTGACCTTCGCCGAGGCGATGGCGCCGTCGTGACAGCCCTGACAGTCCGCAAGCGCGGTGGTCTCGGTGCCCCCGTGATGATAGCCCGCGACGTCGGTGTGGCAGGTGGCGCAGGTGCCGAGCGACTCGAAGTGGCCGGTGCTCTTGTCGGCGTGGCAACTCGCGCAATCGCCGGTCGCGCCCGGCGTCGCAGTGTGGATCACGGCCGTACCGTGGCAGCTCGCGCTGGTGCAGGTGCCCGTCCCGAACTGTGTTGCGGTGTGGCACTGGTTGCAGGTCGCCGGCACCGCCGGGATGTCCATGCCGTCGTGGCAGGTCTCGCAGTCGGTGATGCCGTCGTGGTTGACCTTGAGAGAGGCCTGCACGCCGTTGTGGCAGGTCGTGCAGTCCACCCCCGACGACTCGCCGTTGTGGTGCGGGCTGCTCCCCGGGTCGGTCGCCGAGCGGCTCGTGCCGTGGCACGTGGTGCACGGCGTCGAGCCGATGCCGGCGTGCGGCGCAGGGCCGTGCGTGAAGGACTGCCAGTAGTCGCTTCGGTGGCAGGTCTCGCAGGGATCGGTCGGGTCGACGGGGGCGACGAGGTGGCAGGTGCCGGTACAGGCAGTCGCCGTGGCCAGACCCGATGTATCTTGCCCAGGCTCGTGGCACATCCAGCACGCCCTGCCCGGCACGCTCACGAAGCCGGGGTGGCAGCTCGTGCACACCGCGTCCGACGCACCGGGTCCAGGGTGCCCGCCGTGGCATCCGGGCGTGCACGCCGAGAAAGAGGTCGCGTTGTCGTGTGGCCACCCCTCGAACGCGAGCGCTGGGGCAGCAGACGCGGCAAGCACGACGGCGACGGCCACAGCCGCCAAGGCGAACGCGGACGTCAGCGTGAGCCGACCTTCCCTCCTGGCACCCTGCGCCACGGCTCCTCCACGGTCAGATCAGACCCGACGCAGTCTAGCGACGTCGAGCCGATTCTGGCAAACAACGGTGGGGAGGGAGAGGCCGTTGGCCTCTCCCTCCCCACGGGCTCATGTGTCGACTCAGATCAAGGGGCCGTCACGGTGAGGACCCACGGTGTGCCCGGAGTCACGACAGGCGTGGTGGTGCCACTCTGGCGGGTGCTACTGGCACCGGCGCCGTCGCGCAGGCCGTTCGGCACGACGCTGACGAAGTAGGAGCCCGCCACAAGGCTGGCCGGTACGACGCAGGTCACTGCCGTACCGTCCACGTTGGTGGCAGCAACGACCTCGGCCGCGAAGTTCAGGGTGTTGGCGCTCGACGGAGACGTGGTGCCGGTGTAGAAGCGCACCCTCGCGCCCAGCGTGCCGAAGTTCTTGCCGCCGACCGTGATCTGCGCACCTGCAGCCACGGGGTTCGGCGCGATGGCGGTCACGTACGGGTACAGCGGCGACGTCCAGTGGCTGCCGCTGACGTGGCAGTTGGCGCAGACGCCGCGGTCGTCGAGGCGCAGAAGAGCGCCGCCGCCGGAGAGACCGGCGCTCGTCGAGAGGGCGCTGGCCCCGGCCGACGTGCCGTGAGCCACGTGGCACGTCATGCAGTTGATGCTGCTGCTTCCCGAGGTGTGACGGAACGTGAACACGGCGTCACCGGTGTCAGTACGGCTGGTCGACACGTGACGGCTGTGGCATGCGCCGCAGAACCCGGAAACGGCCACGCCGATGCTCGCGGAGCCGCCGTTGGTCGCCTTGTAGTTCTGGTCGAAGTAGTTGCCGGCGGTGTTCTCGTTCGCGGTAGCGACCGTGTAGACCTTGGTGCCCTGGTCCGGAACGAAAGCGGGCATCGGAGTCGGGTTCGTGGCGGCCGGCCCGGGCGCCACGACCGAGCTGCGAAGGATGCGGTAGGTAGCCTCGCCGCTCGGACCCGAGTTGCCGTGCGGGTTGTGGCAGTTGCTGCACTCCATAGCGAAGCCTGCGGTGCCCTCGTTCGCAGTCGCGCTGAAATCGCCGAAGCCCCAGACGGTGCCCGTGGTGCCGTCCGGCCGATGGGCGGACGACACTTCGTGCGACGCCGGCGCGGCGCTGAAGTCGGTGTTCATCAGGGCGTTCTCGAAGCCGCCGGCGAGAAGCCCGCCGCCGATGCGACCCTCGCCCCCGAGGTCGCCGGTGTCCCCGGCGTAGACGCCGTCGGTCACGTTGGTCTGCGCGCCGGCCGCGGCGCTACCGTGGCAGGTCATGCAGAGAGCGTGCTCGTCGGCCGCGACGAGCAGCATGTCGTTCTTCGCCGTGTGCGCGCGGTGGCAGCCGGCGCAGCCGTCAGGCGTGTTGGTCGCGGTGTAGCCGCCGTGCGGACCGCTGTCGGCCAGCGCGGCGGCGGGGACGAGCAGCAGCATGAGCGCCACTACCAGACCCATCATTATCATTGCCTTCTTCAAGACTCTTCCTCCTTCGGTGGAATCAAAGATCCACCCCCCTCGGGTTTCATTCACAGCCACACGTCTTCCCCAGTACTCCCCCTCCTTCCACTCGCCGCAGACCTCCGTCTCGAAGGTCGCTCACACTGATCGCGACGCGAATCACGGTGTCGCCGAGATCGTGCCGTCGCCGCTGACGTGGCACTGGGCGCAGACGCCGCGGTTGTCCATGCGGAGTAGGGCGCTGTCGGTGCCGGTGGTGACGCCGACGCCCGGCGAGACCGCCGTCTGGTCGGCGTGGCCGCTCATCTGAGCCGACGACCCGTGCGCGACGTGACACGTCAGGCAGTTGAGCGCGTCGCTCGAGGATGAATGGCGGTACGTGAAGAGCGCATCGCCGGAGTCGGTCTCCGCTGCTCCGCCGCCTGCCAGGTAACGGGTATGGCATTGGGCGCACCACGACGCGAGCTCGTCGCCGTACCCGTCGTAGCTCTGGCCGAAGTACCAGCCGTCGTAAGGATAGGCGATCGTGTAGGTCTTCCTCGCCTGCTCACGCACGTCGGCCGAGGTGCCGAGCGAACCGACTCCCAGCGGCTTCGACCGCAGGATGCGGTAAGTGGCCTGGCCGGCCGAGCCCGAATTGCCGTGCGGATTGTGGCAGTTGCCGCAGTCCATCTGCACGCCCTCGAGGCCCGGGTACGGGCTGCCGCTGATCGGCCCAAACCCCCAGACGGTGCCCGCCGTGCCGTCGACCGTGTGGGATGAAGTGGTGGTGCGGCTGGCCGGCGGTGACGTACCCCAGTCGGTGTTCATCACCGTGCTCTGGAAGCCGCCGGCGAGCAGGCCCGCGTCGACGACACCCTCGAGAGGCGAGGGGCCGGGCGACCGGCGCGCCAGGTACACGCCGTCGAGCACGTTGGTGTTGGCACCCGTGCCGCCGTTACCGTGACACGTTGTGCACAGCGCATAGGTGCTACCGGCGACCAGGAGCATGTCGCTGCTGCCGGTATGCGCGCGGTGGCAGCCGGCACAGCCGTCAGGTGTGTTCGTCGCCGTGTACCCACCGTGCGGTCCGTTGTCGGCCAAAACGGTGCCACTCGGCACGGCGAGCACCGCCAGTACCGCCAGTACCGCCAGGACGAATATGCCAGTTCTCCTCATACGCACGCCCCCTCTTCCCCTCACCCGCGGCTGCAGCCCCGACGCGCAGCGGCAGGCGTTCAGGTCTAGTACGACCAGATCTGGATGCGGTCGTTCTCTCGATCAGCGATGTACATGCGCCCCGACCCGTCTACCGTCACGTCGTTCGGGTAGTTGAACTGGCCGTCACGCACGCCGAACGCCCCCAGGCTCACGAGGAACTTGGGCTCGTCGCCCGAGACATCGAACACCTTGACGGCTTGGTTGACGGCATCGACGACGTGGAGGCGGTCATTGCCGTCGATCCAGAGGCCGCGCGGGAGACCCAGCACGCTTTCCCCGACACCCTTGCCGAACTCGAGCAGGAACTTGCCCTGCTCGTCCCAGACCGAGATACGGCCGTTGTTACCGTCAACCACGTACAGCCGACCCTTGCTGTCGACCATCGCCGAGTTCGGGAAGGTGAACTCGCCCGGGCCCGTGCCCATCTTGCCGATGACGCGCTCGGGCGAATCGAACTCCTGCCACGACGGAGCTGCGAGCGCCTCGCGCGTGATCACGCGGACGCTGTGCGCGTCGCCCATCACGTCCGTGACCCAGAGATTGCCGGCCTTGTCGAAACGAACCCCGAGAGGACTCCAGCCCTCATCGGGCGGCGGCAGGGTCTGCTCCTCGCCGCCCGGCACCGTGTAGCGAAGCTGCCGGGTGACGACGTCGTAGGCGACGGTCGTGCCAGGCGGAAGACCGCCGGCATGCTTGGAGACGTACTCCGTGAGTGTCAGGGTAGGCGACAAGATCTCGTCGATGAACTTGCCGTCAGCGGTGAATACATACACGGCGCCCTGGATGCGGTCGGAGACGAAGACGCGGCCGTCGGAGTCGATGGCCAGGTAGACAGGCGCGCGACTGCCGACGGCGGTCGATGGGGCCACGAAGTTGCCGACCACCTTGCCGTCGCGGTCGAGGATCTTGATGAGGCGCTCGCCGCCGGACTCGGCCACGTAGATGCGCTGCCCATCCGGCGATACCGCGACGCCGACGGGCTTGTCGACCTTCACGCTCGAGAAGAGGTAGTGCGGCTCCGCGTAGACGTTGACGGGCAACGGGATGAGTTCCGGCAGCGGTTTCGGATTGATGAGGTACATAGCGAACAGGGCTGCGGCGCCCACGCAAGCGGCGATCAGGAACAACAGGATCCAGCGGCCGCGGCGCATCTTCGGGGTCACGGCGGGCTGGAGCGTATCGCTAGTCGAAGTCATGCTCAGGCCCTCACTGGTTCTGCTGCTGCGTGGCTTCGACCCGCCCGAGGGCCTGCTGGATCGCGATGCTTTGCGGCGTCAGCTTGAGCGCGGTCTTGAGGTTCGCTTGCGCGCTCTTCAAGTCGCTGAGCTGCTCGTAGGCCAGGCCCAGGCCGAGGAAGGCGGGGCCGAAGTCCTTCTTCTTCGCGACCACGGCGAGCAGCTTGTCGCGCGCCGCCTCGTAGTCCTTGGCCGAGAAGTCGACCATGGCTCGCGCGTACTCGGCGAGCACCGGCTGCTTCGTGGCATCCCAGCTCGCCGCCATCGCCTGGTAGGCCTCGGTGTAGTCGGGCACGAGGGCGACGGCCTTCTGCAGGACCACAAGGGCGTTGTCGTGCTTGCCGGCGGCGGCGTTGGCGGTGCCGAGCAGGTAGAGCGCGTCGGCGTCGGTCGGGCTGATGCCGACGGCCCGCTCCAGCGGCTTGATCGCCTCGGCGGGGCGGCGCAGCTTGAGGAAGCTGTCCGCCTGGTAGTAGAGCGCCGCTTCGAGGCCAGTGTCCAAAGCCGCAGCTTGGCCCTTCTCGTGGATGCCGATGTACTTCTCGAGCGGCTCAAGCGCCTCTTTCGGCTGCTCGTTGAGGGCATAGGAGACCCCGGCGACGAGCAGGGCGCGGTCCTTCTTCGGGTAGGCCTCGAGGACCTGATTGGCCGCCGCGATGGCGTCGCCGTAGCGGCGGTAGAGGAGGTAGTTCTCGGCGAGCGAGAGGCGAAGGTCGGCGTCGTTGGGCTTCGTCCGGACCTTCTCCTCAAGCGCAGCGATCGGGTCAGGGGTCTTGACCGCACCGGATGGCGCCACATAACGGTCGTAGTAGTAGTAGGCAGCGAATGCAGTCACAATCACAATCAGGACGCCGAGAGCGGTCCAGATCCTGCGTGTAAGGCGCGCCTCAGCGCTGAGTGAAGCGTTTTTGGCCATGAAGCGTCTCAACCTTTGACTCGTTTAGACTTCGGTACTCCCCGCCCGCGCCCCGGGGAGGGGCGCGAACTTGTGCAGAATGGTACATGTGTCTAGGGCTTGTCAACTTCTCAAAGTAGGGTTTTCGCCCTACCAGCCATCTACGACCTTTCCCGTAGTCCCGCGCGACGAGTTCAGAGGGGGGTTTTGACTGGCGAGGGCGACCCCTGTTCCGGGGCCTTGGAGGACGGCGTTGCCGTCGCGTCAGCCTCCCGGGACGTCCGAGATGTCCAGTCCCGGGACATGGCCTCCACGTGTGGGGCAGTTTGGTTGGTGCCAACCCACATTTGTTGCCTGCCCAGGCAACGCGGAGGCTCGCCGCGGCGCAGATCGGCTGCCTGCGGGGCACTTCGGGCCGCCGGACTGCGGTCCGCGGCGACGCCGCGGACCGGCTGCTGCGCTGTCGCTACCCCGCAACGACGACGGGCCGCCGTAGGGCAGCCCGTCGGGGAAGTCTGGTGTGTGTGCGGCGCGTCAGCGCTTGCTGAACTGCGGCTTCTTGCGGGCCTTGTGGAAGCCGGCCTTCTTGCGCTCGACCTTGCGGTCGTCGCGGGTGAGGAAGCCGGCGCGCTTGAGCGGCGTGCGCAGGTTCTCGTCGGCCTCGCAGAGGGCGCGGGCGATGCCGTGGCGAACGGCCCCGGCCTGCGCCGAGATGCCGCCGCCGTACACGTTGGCCCTCACGTCGAACTTGCCGCCGGTGTGCGTGGTCTCGAACGGCATGACGGCGATGGTCTCGAGCACCTTGCGGCCGAAGTACTGGTCGATCTCGCGGCCGTTGATGGCCACCTTGCCGACCCCGGGGCTGAGGATCACGCGGGCGACGCTGGTCTTCCGTTTGCCGGTCGCCCGGTAGGTCACTGCATCAGGCACGCCTCACTCCTTGATCTCGAGCACTACGGGCAGCTGCGCCTCGTGGGGATGCTCCGCGCCGGTGTAGATCTTGAGCTTGCGGAGCTGAGCGCGCCCGAGCTTGTTGTGCGGCAGCATGCCGCGCACCGCGTGGCGCACGATCTCCTCGGGGCGGCGGGCCAGCAGGTGAGCGTAGGATTCGCTCTTGATGCCGCCCGGGTAGCCCGAGTGGTGATAGTACATCTTCTGCTCGGGCTTCTTGCCCGTGACCACGATCTGGTCGGCGTTGATCACGACGACGAAGTCGCCGGTATCGATGTTCGGCGTGTAGATGGCCTTACGCTTGCCGCGCAGGCAATCGGCGACGACCGTGGCCAGGCGGCCGAGGGTATGCCCCTTGGCGTCGACGACGTACCACTTCTTCTCGATGGTGGAGGGCTTGGCGACGTAGGTCTTCATGGGCTCACTCGGTCCGCTGTCAGAAAGCGCGCCTCTCGGACGCGCGAAGGGGAACTATAGCCAATCGACCGGTGCGATGCAACACGGCGCGCCGGCGAAGGAGCGGCGCTCGCGACCACGGCGACCCGGTCAAACGGGCGGCTCATCATCAGCGCCCCGCGCCGCGAGCGCCTCATCTGCCCCAACTGACCGCCGGTCCACCGCGTCGGACTGCTCGTCGGCGTCTTCGGACTGCTCGTCCCCGCGCGCAGCCAGGCTCGCCTCCGGCTCCGCCTCGGCCGCCTCGGCGCCGGTGGCCAACTCGAGGACCTGCGCGGCCTCGGCCTCGGGCAGCCGTTCCACGGCACGAAGCTTGCGCTCCATCGCCCGCGTGCGGGCGCCCGTCTGCTCGATCGTGCGGCTCGCCGTATCGAGCTGCCGCTTGACCTTGGCGAGGACGTCGCCGAACTTCGCGAACTCCGTCTTCACCGCCCCCAGCACCCGCCAGACCTCGACGGCCTGCTGCTCGATGGCCAGCGTCTGGAAGCCCATGCGCAGGCTGCTGAGAAGCGCCGCGAGGGTGGTGGGGCCCGCGACGACGACGCGGTAGCGATGCTGAAGGTCGTCGACGAGGGCCGGCTGGCGCACGACCTCGGCGTAGAGACCTTCGGTGGCGAGGAACATGATGGCGAAGTCGGTGGTGTGCGGCGGCTTCACGTACTTGCCGTGGATATCCTGGGCGGCCAGCCTGATCGCTCGCGCCAGGGCCTCGCTGGCGCGCTGCGTGGCCTCCGCGTCGCCGCGGTCGGCGGCGTCCTGGATACGCAGGTAGTCCTCCTGCGGCAGCTTGGAGTCGATGGGCAGCCAGACCGGGCTTTGGGGCTCGTCCCGCGGCCCCGGGAGCCTGACGGCGTACTCGACCACCTCGCGGGCGCCGGCCTCCACGTGGACGTTCTTCTCGAACTGCCCGGGCGCCAGGATCTCCTCGAGCAGCGCCCCGAGCTGGACCTCGGCCCAGGTGCCGCGCGCCTTGACGTTGGTGAGCACGCGCTTGAGGTCGCCCACCCCGCTGGCCAGGCTCTGCATCTCGCCGAGGCCCTTCTGCACCGACTCGAGCTGGTCACTCACCAGCTTGAACGACTCGCCCAGGCGCTTCTCGAGGGTGGTGTGGAGCTTCTCGTCGACCGTCTTGCGCATCTCCTCGAGCTTCTTCTCGTTGCCGTCCTGGAGCTCCCTGACGCGAAAGTCGACCGTGGTGCGGATGCGCTCGAGCGCGGCCTGGTTGGACTCGCTGAGGTCCTTAAGGCTCCGCGACAGGCCGCCGAGCTGCACCCGCTGGACCTCGCCCATGCTCTGCAGGGTCGCGGCCAGCGTCTCGTTGGCCGCGGCCAGGCCCTTGGCGAGCTCCTCGCGCGAGGCGTAGGCCGCCCGGCCGGCCTCCTCGCGCGCCACGCGCAGCTCGTCGCGGAGCGGGTCGGGGCGCTCCCGCGCGGCGCGCCCCGACCGCCCCGCCAGCACGACGAGCAGCAGGGCGTTGACCGCCGCCAGAGCGAGGAGCAGCCAGAGGATCGTGTCACTCATGCGTCACACTCCCGGGAGGTGTCCATCACTGGACAGCATACCCGGCGGAGCAGACGGAGACTGAGCCTTGCGGCG
>JBAZPK010000016.1:0-24400 GCA_041648235.1 Thermoleophilia bacterium | reverse complement strand
CCGCAAGCCGGGTGGGGCGGCGGCGCGCAGGCCGCGCAGCGCCGCCGCATCGCCGGCCGTGCCGCCCGGCACCTCCACGACGGCGAGCTCCTCGAGCCCCGAGGCGCCCACGGGCAGCGGAAGCGGCAGGGCGATGCGCGGCTTGGGCCGCAAGCCCTGCGAAAGGGCGATCGGGACGCCGGCGCGCGCGAACGTGCGCTGCAGGGCGCGCGCCGTGTCCAGATGTGAGAGGTAGCGCGCGGGGCCGGTGCGCGCGAAGGTGACCACCCACCAGGTCATCGCAGCAGGTCCATCTCGACGCCGCCCCCGCAGACGCCGCAAGAGGCGCAGCGCCCCTCGCGGCAGTCGACTGTGAGCTCGCCGCGCCGCCCCCGCGCGCGCTCCTCGGCGAGAAACGCGGCCGACAGACCGGTCGCCACCGCGTCCGACCACGGCAGGCGCTCGAAGCCCTCCGGCGCCGTGCCGAGACCGATGCCCACGGCGGCCGCCGCAGCCTCCCAGTGACGCTGGTCGAAGTGCTCGCTCCAGCCGTCGAAGCGGGCGCCGTGGCGCCATGCCTCCTCCACGAGGCGGCCGCTGCCCGGGCCGCCACGGGCCAGCACGGCCTCCACCTCGGAGGCGGCGACATCGTGGAACGACACGCGCACGCCGCGCGGCATCGCCGCGCGCACGAGCTGCTGGCGGCGGCGCAGCGTGGCGCCGCCGGCGAAAGGCTCGAGCTGATAGGGCGTGTGCGCCTTGGGAACGAAGGATGAGACAGACACCGAGAGGCGGGCGCGGCCACGCGCGATATCCTTCGCGAGCCGCGCGGCCGTGCCCGCCATGCGCGCTATCCCGAGCACGTCGTCGTCGCACTCGCCGGGCAGGCCGATCATGAAGTAGAGCTTGAGGCCCGTGAACCCGCCCCTGAACGTGGCCTGTACCGCCTCCTCGAACTGCGCCTCGTCGACACCCTTGTTGATGGCGTCACGCAGCGCTTGCGTGCCGGCCTCGGGGGCCAGGGTGATGGAGCCTCGCTGGTCGGCCGCGAAGCGGGCGAGGTTGTCGGCCGCCGAGTCGATGCGCAGAGACGGCAGCGAGACCCGAAGGCCCGGCCGCAGCTCACGTATGCGAGCGAGCGCCTCCTCGATCCCCGTGTAGTCGCACGAGCTCAGCGAGATCAGCGACACCTCGTCGCAACCTGTCTCGTCGAGCAGCCGGTCGGCGGCCCGCACGACCAGCTCGACAGGCCGCTCGCGCACCGGCCGGTACCACATCCCCGCCTGGCAGAAACGGCAGCCGGCGGTGCAGCCGCGCATCACCTCGATGACGACGCGGTCGTGCACGGCCTCCATCACCGGGACCACCGGGCGCAGCGCCGGCGGCGTGGTGGCGAAGGCCGTGAACACCTGTCGCTGGGCCGGGAGCCGGCTTCGGCCCGGCATCCACACGCCGGGGATCAAGCCGAGCGCGCTCAGGCGCGCGGCCCGCGTCGGCGCGCCGAGCGCCGCCACGAGGGCGTCGAGGCGGTGTTCCACCTCGCCGATGAAGAAGGCGTCGAAGAACGGTGCCAGCGGCCACGGGTTCGCCACGGCGGGGCCGCCACCGAGCACGATCGGGTGCTCCTCCCCACGCTCGTCGGAGTGCAGCGGCACGCCGGCGAGGTCGAGCATCTCGAGGATGTTGGTGTAGGTGAGCTCGTGCGGCAGCGTGAACCCCCAGAGCTCACAATCGGCGGCGGGCCGCAGACTTTCGAGAGTCCAGAGCGGGATGCCCGAGGCGCGCATGAGCCCGGCCATGTCGGGCCACGGGCAGTAGGCGCGCTCGGCAGAGGCCGGCGTCGCGTCGTTGAGGTGGCTGTAGAGGATCTGCAGAGCGGGGTTGGAGATGCCGATCTCGTACACGTCCGGGTAGGACAGCACGATGCGCGGCCTCGCGCCGGGCTTCCGGCGGCTGTTGAACTCGCCGCCGGTGTAGCGCCCGGGGCGCGTGACGCGCGCCAGCAGTCTCGCTACCTCACCGCCCGGCCAATCTTCGCTGGAGTACTCCCGGGAGTCTGCTGTTCGCTCGTTCAAGTTGACGGTTTATCCTTTGCATGCGCGAGACCTGGAGCGGGGCCCCAGCCTCGAAATACGCGATGGCGCCCTGGCCGAGCGCGACCGTGGCCGAGAAGCCGACAGCGCCCTTGAGGGCCCAGCCGAGACCCGGCACGAAGTCGAGCGCCTGGCGCGCCAGCGTGCGGAAGACGAACCCGGAGCCCACGACCGAGAGGAGCTCAAGGGCGCGGTCGAGGCCCACCTCCTGGCCGTACGCGGCGGCGATCTTGAGGACCATGCGGATCTGGTTGGCGGTCATCGCCGGCATGTCGGTGCCGGGGATGATGAAGGCGGCGCCGATGGCGCCGTTCTGCGCCGCGTTGGTCAGGATGACGCGCTCGCAGTACGCGCGGCGCACCGCCGGCAGAGCCAGGGCCAGGGCGCCGCCGGCGTCGCCGGCGGCGCGCACCAGACGGTTCTCGAGTGTGGGCTTGCCCGCCGGCCGCTGGCCGAGGCCGTGCGCGAGCTCGTCGCTGGAGACCCCGGCGGCGGCGGCCCAGCCGGGCTCGGCCCCCTCGGCAAGCGCCACGACGCGCGGGCCGGCGCGTCGCGCCACCGCCACGGCCGGAGCGAGCTCGACGCCGGCCGACCCGGCGGCGAGGAAGACGGCCACGCCCCAACGCCTCGCGAGGCGGGCCTCGAGCGGGAAATCGGCCGGCGAGAGGGCGTCGAGCGAGGCGCTGACGCCGCCGCTCTCGTCGGCCGCGCCGGCCGACAGTACGCCGACCACCCGCGAGAGCTCGGCAGGCTCGCCCACGACGCAGATTCGCGGCGCGGCGTGAGACTGGTCGCGCGCCTCGTTGATGGCCTTCAAGATCTTCGAGAAGCTCAGGCTAGTGGCCAAGCCGCCCCCTGTCGGTCGGCGTCCGGGTGGCCCGCAGGTGAATCGACTCCAGCAAGCCGACGAGCATCAGAAAGGCGATCATCGCCGTCCCGCCGTAGCTTACGAACGGTAGCGGGATACCCGTCACAGGCATGATACCAATCGTCATGCCGATGTTCACGAAGACTTGGAACAAGACCATCGCCGCGATGCCCCCCGCGAGGATGCTGCCGTACATGTCGCGGGCGAGGGTGGCGATGCGCAGCGCCCTCCAGATGAACAGCCCGTAGAGCGCCATCAGGAGCGCCGCCCCGACGAAACCGTTGCGTTCGCTGATCACGGCGAAGATGAAGTCGGTGTGATGTTCGGGGAGGAAGTCGAGCGCGGTCTGGGTGGCCATGTCGCCGCGGCCCGTGAGCGCCCCGGAGCCCACGGCGATCGTCGACTGGATGATGTTGTAGCCGCTGCCGCTCGGGTCGTGGCCGGCGTTGAGGAAGACGAACAGGCGGTCGATCTGGTACGACTTGATGAGCTCGATGCCGGCCAGGGGCAGCACCTTGAGGGCCAGCACGAAGGCGGTGAGGCCGCTACCTGCCAGCACCGCGAAGTGCGTCCATGACGTGCCGTAGAAGTAGAGCATGGCCAGGGTGAGCATGACCAGCACCATGGCCGAGCCGAAGTCCGGCTCCTGATACACGACGAGCGCCGGAAGAGCCACGAGCGCCAGGGCGACGACGGTCACCCGGCGAGACCCGAGGCGGTCCATACGGTCGGCCAGGTAAGCGCCGATCGACAGGGCGAGCAGCAAGAGTGCGGCCGCCGAGGGCTGGAAGCTCGTGAAGCCGAGGTCGATCCAGCGCCGGGCGCCGTTGACGACCTCGCCCAGGGGCAGCACGACGACGACCAGGATCAGTGCCAGAGCGTACATCGGCCACTGGAACCGGCGGTAGAGGTCGTAGTCGAGGGCGGACATCACGACCGCGGCGATCACGCCCACGACCGTGGCGATGAGCTGCTGGCCCACGAAGTAGAGAGGCCGGCCGCTGACGTCACCGCTGGTGGCGAAGTAGACCATCGACACGCCGTAGGCGATCAGGCCGATGGTCGTCGCCAGCAGCAGATAGTCGAGGTGCCGCAGGTAGTCCCGCCAGCCCACGGCTCAGTCGCTCCGCACGGCACCGGTGACGCGGCCGCTCTTGATGCCGAACAAGGCATCGTAGATGAGGCGGGTCGCCGGCGCCGCCACCGAACCGCCGTGGCCGCCCTGCTCCACCATCACGACGACCACGTACTTGGGGTCGTCGGCCGGGGCGTAGCTCGCGTACCAGGCATAGTCGCCCGAGCCGAAGACCTCGGCCGTCCCGGTCTTGCCGGCGACGGGGATCTTGTAGCCGGCGAACACGGCCGAGGAGGTGCCGGCGGGCGCCGAGGCTGCCGCGCGCAGCCCGCGGCGCACGACGTCGAGCGTCGAGGCGCTGATGTCGAGCTTCTTCGCCTTGCCCGGGTCGAGGTCGCGCACGACCTTGCCTCGCCCATCGACGATCTTCAAGCCGAGGTGCGGGCGCACGATGGAACCGCCGTTGGCGATCGCCGCGTACGTGACGGCGAGCTGCAGGGGGGTCGCCTCCAGGTCGCCCTGGCCGATGGCCAGGTTGACCGAGTTGCCCGGCGTCCAGAGCTTGTCGACCTCAGTCTCGAAGTACTCGCGACGCCAGGCCGGGGTGGGCACGCGCCCGGCAACCTCGCCCGGGATGTCGACGCCCGTGGGCCTGCCCATCCCGAGGCGGCCTGCCCAGTCCGCGAGCTCAGTCCCCTGACGGCCATAGAACAGGTACCCGACGTTGTAGAAGTAGACGTCGCAGGACTGCGTGAGGGCCCCGACGAGGTCGAGAGTGCCGTGCCCGCCAGGCAGCCAGCAGTTCCAGACCGTCTCGTCGGTGGCGATAGGGACCTTGAAGCTGCCGTCGCAGAAGAAGCCCGTGCCGGGGTTGATCACGCCCTCCTCGAGCCCGGCGATCGCGTCCACCACCTTGAAGGTCGAGCCCACGGCCTTCTGCTCCTGGATCACGCGGTTGAGCAGTGGGTGGTTGGCCTGGGGGTCGGCCAGCTGCTTGTAGTCCTTGGTGCTGATGCCGCCGACCCACACCGCCGGGTCGAAGGTCGGGTAGCTGGCCATGGCGAGGACCTCGCCGTTCCGCGCATCGAGCACCACGGCGGCGCCGCCGGCCGCCCGATAGGCGCCGCCGGTGTGCGCCAGGTCGATGCCATAGCGCAGCGCCTCCTCGGCTTTGGCTTGCACCTTGGCGTCGATGGTGGTCACCAGCGTGTCGCCGGGTTCGGCCAGGCGCCCCCCGGGCACCGGGTCGTGCGACTTGGGCTGGCCGAAGGCGTCGACCTCGAGCTTGGCCACGCCGTCGCGCCCGCGCAGCCAGCGGTCGAAGGTCCACTCCACGCCGCCGTCGCCGATGACGTCACCGGCGGCGTAGCCCTTGAAGCGCTTCTGCTTGAGCTCGTCGGCCGAGATCTCACGCGTGTTGCCGAGGATGTGCGCGGCGAACACGCCGCGTGGGTAGGAGCGGAGGTACGTCTTCTGGATCTCGACGCCCGGGAAGGACTGCTTGTGCTCCAGCAGGTAGGAGACCACGTGCCGGTTGGCGTCGTCTTTGACGATCACCAGGTCGAAGGGCCGGTCGCCGTGTTCGGCGATCTCGCGCCGCAGCCGGCGGACCGGAACTCGAAGTACGGCGGCGAGGCGTCGTTCCAGGCTCTCGAGCCCGTCGTTCGGCACGTCCATGAGCCTCACGCCGACGGCCAGGCCCGGCCGGTTCTCGACGATCACCTTGCCGTGGCGATCGACGATCGAACCTCGAGGGGCCACGATCTTGACGGAGCGCAAGCGGTTGTCGTTGGCCTGCGCCACGAACTCCTGGCCGCTGAGGATCTGCAGGAACCACAGGCGGAAGAGGATGATCGCGAAGAGCACCACCGCCAAGCCGACCATGATCGCCACGCGCAAGGCCACCGACGGCAGCTGGATGATGGGCCTGTCGCGACGCCCCGAGCGGAAGCCCCGGTCGCGCCGGCCGCCCTCAAAGCCGGGCCCGAGCAGCGGCACGCAGATCACCCGCCCCTCGCAGCCAGACGCGGACCAGGAGGTACAGCGGCGCGGCCAGCAGAGTGTTGAGGATCAGCGAGGGGGCGAGGACGCGCCCGAGGAAGAAGCCGAGCGGCACCTGGCGGGCGAGCAGGAACTGAGCCATGGCGAGCAGCACGTTGGCCAGCAGGGCCGCCGAGAACACGCTCACCAGCGGCGCGAAGCCGGCCGAGAGGTCGGCGGTCTCGCTGTAGCGCCCGGCGAGGAAGCCGACGAGGACGAACACGAAGGCGCTCAACCCGAAGGGCTCCATGAGCGCCACGGCGACCAGGCCGCCGGTGAGGAAGCCGAAGACCGCACCCAGCTCGGAGCCCTTCACCAGGGCGACGCAGACGACGATGATGAGCGCGAAGTCAGGGTTGGCACCGAGGATGCGGATGTTGGGTGCCACAGTGGTCTGCAGCAGGGTGGCGCCGAGAAGCGCGGCGCCGAGGCGGACGATCTCGCCCGGAGAGCGCCACGCGGTCTCCGCCATGTCGGCCGCGGTGCGCCGCAGCCTCATCGCACCACGACCTGCACGAGGTCGAGCCGGCGGAAGTCGACGAACGGCCGTACGGCGATGCTCTGATAGAGCTCCACCTCCTGCGAGCCCACGCTCTCGACCACCCCGATGGGGATGCCGCGCACGAAGATCGACCCCTTGCGGCCCGAGGTGACCACGTACTGACCGACCTTGACGCGCTCGCTCTTGTCGACGTAGCCGAGAGCGACGTCGCCGGTGACGCTCCCCGAGAGGATCCCTTCGGCTCCGCCGGGCATCACCATCGCGTCCACGTAACTCTGCTGGTCGGCGATGAGCGTGACTTGGGCCGCGCTGGAGCTGATGCTGGTCACGCGGCCCACCAGCCCGGCGCCGTTGACGACCGCGTCGTAGACCGCGACGCCGCTGCCACTGCCTACGTCTATGGTCGCAGTCGAGTACCAGGCGTTGGTGGAGCGGGCGATGACGCGCGCGCTGATCAGCCGCACCCCGGCCGGGAAGAGCTTGCCGCGTTGCAGGTCGAGCAGGCCGCGCAACTCGATGTTCTCGGCCTGCGTGGTGAGCTCTCCGGCGAGGCCGGCGCGCAACTGCTCGACTTCGCGCTTGAGTCGCTTGTTCTCGGACTTGGCGCTGAAGAGGCCACCGACCCAGTTCCAGCCGTCGCGGAACGGCTTGGTGGCCCTGGCGGTACCGTTCTGCAGGGGCGCGACGACGCGCAGCACCGCGCCCTGCACCCCATGGACGGCGCCGCTGTCGGCGTTACGGAAGTACAGCGTGAGCATGGCGACCGAGACCAACAGCAGGACCGCCACGACGATCCGCCGCCGGAGTACGCGCCGGCGATTCACAGGTCAGCGAGGGGGGGAGCTACCGGCCCCGCGGCCGGGAGTTACGCTTGCTCTTGACCAGGACATCGAACTCCTCGAGGTACTTGCCGGAGCCTACGGCGACGCACGTGAGAGGCGATTCCGCGAGATGCACCGGCATCTGGGTCTCCTCGCGCAGACGCTCGGTGAGCCCCTGGAGCAGCGACCCGCCGCCGGCGAGCATGATGCCCCGGTCCATGATGTCGCTGGCCAGCTCCGGAGGGGTCTTGTCGAGGGTCGCCTTGATGGCGTCGACGATCGCCTGCACGGGCTCCTCGAGGGCGCTGCGGACTTCTTCCGACGAGAGCACGATGGTCTTGGGCAGGCCGGTGACGAGGTCGCGGCCGCGGATCTCCGCCTGCTCCTCCTGCGGCAGCGGGTGGGCCGAGCCGATCTCGAGCTTGATCTCCTCGGCCGTCTGGCTGCCGATCAGGAGCTTGTATTCCTTCTTGACATAGCTGATCACGGCCTCGTCGAGCTCGTCGCCGCCGACGCGGATGGACTGGCTGACGACGATGCCGCCCAGCGAGATGATCGCCACTTCGCTGGTGCCGCCCCCGATGTCGACGATCATGCTGCCGGTCGGCTCGCCGACCGGCAGGCCGGCGCCGATGGCGGCCGCCATGGGCTCCTCGATGAGCGTCGCCCAGCGGGCGCCGGCGGAGTACGTGGCCTCTTCCACGGCGCGCTTCTCGACGCCGGTGACGCCGCTGGGCACGCAGATGACGACCCGCGGATGCGCCCAGCGGTTCTGCATGACCTTGCGGATGAAGTGCCGCAACATCTGTTCCGTGACGTCGAAGTCGGCGATGACGCCGTCCTTGAGCGGCCGCACGGCACTGATCGTGGCCGGCGTGCGGCCCAGCATGCGTTTGGCCTCCGCGCCGACCGCGTGCACCTCGCCGGTGCGATGGTCGATGGCGACCACGGAGGGCTCGGAGAGCACGATTCCCCGTCCACGGAGGTAGACGAGCGTGTTGGCGGTGCCGAGGTCGACCGCCATGTCGCGGGCGCCGAAGCCCGTCACAAAGCCGAGGAAGCTGATGGGGAGCTCCTTTCGGAGAGCTGTCGAACGACGATTGTATACGCTCGCCGAAGGCATCGCCAACTCAGGCGACGCCCCGCGAGCTCGCGCCGCGAGGCCGGCGCGGGGCGCCCCGCCGATCTCAGGCGGGCGGCTCCCGGAGCCAGGTGAACGGCGCCACGCCGAAGGCGGCGAGCGCCTCGAGAAGGGCCGGCACGGGCTGCCCGACGACGTTGAAGTAGTCGCCGTCGACACCGGCCACGAGAGCCGAGCCGACCCCCTGGATGGCGTAGGCGCCGGCGCGCTGCCGCCACTCGCCGGCGGCCACGTAGCGCCCGATGTCGGCTTCGGCGAGCGACCTGAACGTGACCCCCGTGACGGCGTGCCTGGTGACGGAGCGCTCGGCCGTGCACAGATGCAGGCCGCTGAACACCTCGTGGCGGCGGCCGGCGAGCAGGCGGAGGTACTCCGCCGCCTCCTGCTCGCCGGCCGCCTTGCCGAGCACGCGGCCGTCGATCACGACCACGGTGTCGACCCCGAGGACGAGCTCGCCCGCCCGCAGCCGCACCCGGGCGAGCACCTCTTCGGCCTTGCCGCGGGCGTTGCGCTCCACGGTGCGCACCGGGTCGCCGTCGTGGAAGTCCTCGGCGTGCTCGCTGACCACCACCCGGAAGGGCATGCCGAGCTGCCGGAGCAGCGCGCTCCGCTGGGGCGAGCGCGAGGCGAGAACGAGCCGGACGCCGGCCGCGGCCGCCGGCCCGTCAGACGAGCTCGTCCTCACGGAAGAAGAGGTCGATCTCGCGGGCGGCGCTTTCCGGACTGTCGGAGCCGTGCACGACGTTCTCCTCCTTGCTCAGCGAGAAGTCGCCGCGAATGGTGCCCGGGGCCGCCTGTGCCGAGTCGGTGACGCCCATCATGGCGCGGGCGACGGCGACGGCGTCGCGGCCCTCCCAGACCATCGCCACCACGGGCCCGGAGGTGATGAAGGCGGCCAGCGACTCGAAGAACGGCTTCTCGACGTGCTCGGCGTAGTGCCGCTCGGCGAGGCCGCGGTCGATGCGCAGGGCCTTCATGCCGCGCAGCCCGAAGCCGCGGCGCTCGAAGCGGGCCACGACCTCGCCGACCAGGCCGCGGGTGACACCGTTGGGTTTGACCATGACGAACGTGCGTTCCACGGAGGACCTCCTGGGGGTTCAGCGCTGCGGCGCTCGCGCGCCGGGGACGGGCAGAGGGGCCGGCGGCCGGCTCAGACGCGCTCGTAGACGGCCGCTGGCGCGTGGCTCACGTCCGACTCGCAGTACGGGCACACGCGCCACTGCGGTTCGATCGGCCGGCTGCAGCGAGGGCACGACGTGCGCAGCCGCCGGGCGCAGGTGGGGCACACGAGGTAATCGTCGCGCACCGGCGTCTTGCAGAAGGAACAGCGGGAATCCATGCTGAGCTGCTGCTCCAGCATCTGCATGTCGAGCTCGCGCTCACGGCGGTCGGCCAGGTACTCCGGCGGCCGCGCGATGGCGTACACGATCCAGCCGATGGGCCCGAAGACCACCCCGGCGAGGACGCACACGGCGATGACGATCTTGTCGTCGATACGCCGGCGCGCGTCCTTGAAGATCCAGTACGCGCCGGCGATCCAGATGACGACGAGCACGAAGTAGGACATGAGGAGCACGAAGTGCCAGGCCGGTGAATCGAAGAAGTCGAGGACCGACTGGAACGGGTTGCTGCTCGAGGTCGTGCTCTGCGCGGCGAAGATCCAGTGAAGCACCCTGCCCTCCTCAGGAACGGGTCGACGAACTCGTGCGCGACGCCTCCCGGCGCCGGCGAGGGATCACGCGCTGCGGGGAGGGACCGCCCCCCGGCGAACGTTCGGCCTGCCGGCCTCGACGGCCAGCGCGGCAATCATACCCGAGAATATCCTGGTGTGGACAGGGTACAGCCCGTACCAGCAGGCGAGCCCGGCGAGCCCGCGCGGGGCGAAGAAGGCGGTCTGCACCAGCAGAGTGCCGCCTTCGCGAGGCAGGGCCTCGAACTGAAGCCAGGCGGCGCCGGGGACTCTCATCTCGGCGCGCAGGCGCAGGAGCCGGCCAGGCTCGACCGCTTCCACGCGCCAGAAATCGAGGGCGTCACCGACGCGCAGGTCGCCGGCGGCGGCCGCGGCGCGGGCGAAGCCTCTCGCCGCGGCGATGTCGCGTTCTCGGTGGCCGCCGCCGCGGGCCATGCTGTGCACCAGGTAGTACGCGACCCCTACACCCGCCAGGGCCGTCTCTAGACCGCCGGGATCGAGCACGTCGCCGACGGCCACGTCCACGCTTCCCTGCCACCCGCGACCCTGCAGGCGCGGCGGGTCACGCACCAGCACGCGCACGCGGTGGCCGGCGGCCAGCAGCCGCGGCACGAGGCGGCCGCCGACGTACCCGGTGGCTCCGGTGACGAGGATCAGGTCGTTCCCGTCACCCGCCCCCCGGCTGGAGCCGGAGGCCCTGACCCTCGCGGCCGGTGCGCCGCCGCCGGACGGTTCGGCACCCACTCGTGCCTCCTGAAGGGGGGGCCGCGAGGCGCGGCAGAGGCGGCTCTAGAAGACGCCCGGGAGGATCACCGGCACCACCGCCAGGCGCATCCCCAGAAGGTAGCCGACGAAGAAGGCGACGAGGGCGACGGCGATCACGATGAGGAATGCGACCAGGAACCGTACCGCCGGATGCGCCTTCTGCTGTGCCATCTCCCCCTCCGCGGATTTGCGTCAGTATACCGAAGGGGTCGGCGAGCGGGCCAGCCGCCGGGGTTCACCGGAGAACGCCGCGAGGCGGCCTGCGGGCGCGACGGCACGCGCGGCCAAGGCCGCCGGCCAGCGTCAGCCGGCGCTCTCGAGGACGTCATGGAGGTCCTCGAGCAGGTAGAGCGAGCCGCCGACCAGGACGGCACCGGCGGGCCCGGCGAGCGCGCGGGCGCGCTGCAGGGCCCGGTGGGGGTCGGGTTCGAGGTGCGGCTCGAGGCCCGGGCGGCCGGCCCGAGCCGCCGCGGACCGCACGGCGGCGGCGAGCTCCTCCGCCGTGAGGCTGCGCGGTTCGCCGGCGCGCGTGCACACCACTTCGTCGAACAGCGGCAGGAACTGCTCCAGCATCTCCGCGTAGTCCTTGTCGCGCATGATCGCCAGGACGCCCACCAGGGGCCGGTGCGCCGGCAGCGCCGCCAGGCTCTGGACCAGCACCCGCACGCCGTCCGGGTTGTGGGCGCCGTCCGCCAGCACCAGCGGATGCTCGGAGACCGCCTGCAGGCGGCCCGGCACGACCGCGGCCGCGAGCGCCCGCCGGGCGGTGGCCTCACCGAGGCCGCCCAGGAGCAGGTGCACGGCCACCACGGCGAGGCCGGCGTTGACCACCTGGTACAGCGCCGGCGAGGGCACCGCGAGGCGGGCCCAGCCCTCGCCCGCGAACGTCACCAGGAAGTCCTCGGGCGTGCCCGACACGGCGAAGTCCAGGCCCAGGAAGTGCGGGCGGGCGCCGGCGGCGGAGCAGACCCGGCGCGCCTCGGCCTCGAGCCCGCCCAGCCGGCCGAACACGGCTTCGCCGCCTTTGATCACCGCCGCCTTCTCGGCGAAGATGAGCTCGCGGGTAGCGCCGAGCACCTCGGTGTGCTCCAAGGCGATGTTGGTGAGCACGACGACCGGCGCCTGGAGCACGTTGGTGGCATCGAGGCGCCCCCCGAGACCCGCCTCCAGCGCGACCGCCTCCACCCCGCTCTGGGCCAGGGCCAGCAGCGCCGCGACGGTGAGCACCTCGAACTGCGTCGTCTCCCCCGCTTCGGCGGGCAGAGCCTTGACTTCCTCGCGAACCGCGAGGACACACTCGCCGAGCAGCCGCTCGGGCACGGGCTTGCCGCCCACGACGACGCGCTCGTTCCAGCCGAAGATATGCGGGCTGAGGTACGCGCCCGCGCGCAGGCCAGAGGCGCGCAGCAGCGCCTCGCAGTAGCGAGTCGTGGACGACTTCCCGTTGGTGCCCACGATGTGGATGGCCCGGTATGCGTCCTGCGGCCGCCCAAGGCGCTCCAGGAGCTCGGAGACACGCTCCAGCCCAGGCCGCATGCCGAAGGCGGCCAGGGAGTGCAGATAGGCGACCCACTCGGGGATCCCGGGGGGCCGCGCGGCGCCGGCAGCCCCCCACCCCACCGCGTCGCTCATTGCGGCGGCCTCCTCAGCCCTCACGCAGCTGCGCCAGGCGATCCCGCAGCCCGGCGCGGTCGTTGACGTAGGCTGCGAGCTTGTCACGCTCCTTGGCCACGACGGCCTCAGGGGCGCGGGCCGTGAAGCCCTCGTTCGCCAGCTTGGCCTCGCCGCGCCGCACCTCGGCCTCGATCTTCTCCAGCTGCTGCTCGAGGCGGGCGACCTCCTCGGCACGGTCCACGGCCGCGGCGACCTCGAGGCGACCATGCGGTACCAGTACCACCGTGGCGCCGGCCGCCGGGGCGCCGTCGAAGCGCACCTCGGTGCGCGCCAGGGCGCGCACGGCACCGGCGTACGGCGCGTAGCGCTCGGCCCCACCGGTGCCGCCCTCGCCGACGAACACGGCGTCGAGGACCTTGCCGGGCGGTACCTCCGCGTCGGCGCGGAAACGCCGCAGCGCCTCCACGACGGCCTGCAGCTCGCCTACGGCGGCCTCGTCGGCCGGTGCAAGCAAGGCCTCATCGGGGATCGGGTGACGGCGGTCGATGAGCGGCGCGGCGCCGTACTGGGCCGCCACCTCCTCGGTGACGAACGGCAGGAAGGGGTGCAGCAGGCAGACGACCTGGTCGAGCAACCAGCGCGCGTGCCCGGCGGCCTGCGCCTTTTGCAGGTCGTCCTCGCCGTAGAGCCGCACCTTGACGAGCTCGAGGTACCAGTCGCAGAACTCGTCCCAGACGAAGTGGTAGAGCGTGTCCACGGCGGCGGCGAAGTCGTACCGCGTCACCGCGGCTTCTACGGCCGTAAGGCAGCCCTGGAAGCGGCTCGCGATCCAGCGGTCGACCTGATGAGCCTCGCTGCGCTCGGCCGCGTAGCCCTCGCTCGCCAGCAGCACGAGCCGCGAGGCGTTCCAGAGCTTGTTGGCGAAGCCGCGGCCCATGGCGATCTTCTCTTCGCTGAAGCGCACGTCTTGGGTGCTGCTCATGAGGAGGAGGGCGAAGCGCGTCGCGTCGGCGCCGTACTTCTCGATCATCTCCAGGGGGTCGATGCCGGTGCCGAGGCTCTTGCTCATGCGCCGTCCGTCGGCGGCCTGGATCACCGCGTGGATGTACACATCGCGGAACGGGACGTCGCCGCGGAACTCGAGGCCCATCATCACCATGCGCGCCACCCAGAGGAAGATGATCTCGCGCGCCGTGCTGAGCACGTTCGTGGGGTAGAAGTAGGCCAGGTCGGCGGTCTCGTCCGGCCAGCCCCAGGTGGCGAACGGCCAGAGGGCGGAGCTGAACCATGTGTCGAGGACGTCGGTGTCACGGGTGAGCGCGGCCGAACCGCAGACGCGGCAGGCCGCCGGCTCGGCCTCGGCCACCGTGAGATGCCCGCTCTCGCAGTACCACACCGGCAGCTGGTGCCCCCACCAGAGCTGGCGGCTGATGCACCAGGGGCGCAGCTTCTCCATCCAGTCGACATACACGCGGCCCCAGCGCTCGGGCGTGAACTTCACCCTCCCGTCGCGCACCACCTCGGTCGCCGGCTCCTTGAGCTCGTCCATGCGCATGAACCACTGCTCGCTGATGAGCGGCTCGATGGGCGTGCCGCAGCGGTCGCACGTGGCGACGCTGTGCGGGTAGTCCTCCACATTCTCGAGCACGCCGAGCGCGCGCAGGTCGGCGATCACGCGCGCGGCGGCCTCCTCCACCGGGAGGCCGGCGTAGGGGCCGCCGGCCGCGGTGATGAGGCCGTCCTGGCCGATGGCCTGGATGCCCTCGAGCCCATGGTCGCGACCGATATCGAAGTCGGTGAGGTCGTGCGCCGGGGTGATCTTGAGGGCGCCGGTGCCGAACGCCGGATCGACGCGTTCGTCGGCGACGATCTTCAGCTTGCGCCCCAGGAGCGGCAGCGTGGCCGTCTTGCCGACGATGCCGGCGTACCGCTCGTCATCGGGGTGCACGGCCACCGCCGTGTCACCGAGCATCGTCTCCGGGCGCGTCGTGGCGATCGTCACGGAGCCGCCGCCCTCTATCGGGTAGCGGACGTAGTTCAGCGTCCCGGGGAGGTCCCTGTGCGCTACCTCGAGGTCGCTGATCGCCGTGCCGCAGCGCGGGCACCAATTGACGAGGTACGAGTCCTTGTAGATGTAGCCCTTCTCGTAGAGGGCGACGAAGACCTTGGTGACGGCGCGCACGTAGCTCTCGTCGAAGGTGAACCGCTCGCGCTCGTAGTCGCAGGCGCAGCCCAGGCTCTTGAGCTGGTGGATGATGTTGCCGCCGTACTCCTGCCGCCACTGCCAGACGCGCCTGCCGAACTCCTCGCGCCCGAGGTCCTCCTTGGTGAGGCCCTCCTTGCGCAGCATCTTCTCGACGACGTTCTGGGTGGCGATCCCGGCATGGTCGGTGCCCACCAGCCAGCAGGCGTTCTCGCCGAGCATGCGGTGAGAGCGCGTCAGCACGTCCTGGATGGTGCCGTTGAGCGCGTGCCCCATGTGCAGGTTGCCGGTGACGTTGGGCGGCGGGATGACGATCGAATAGGGCTGGCGTGCCGGGTCAGGCTCGGCGTGGAAGAGGTGCTCGCCGAGCCACTGCTGCATCAGGCGCGCCTCAACAGCGGCGGGCTCGAAACGGGTGGTCTCTCTGAGGTAGTCGCTGCCGCCCTGCGGGGTGGCGCTCTGTGCGTCGGTCATCGGGCCTCGCTGCTGGCGGGTGGGAGGAACGGCCGGCCCCGGGGGCGGCCGCGCCGGCCGCGGCCAACATGGAAGTATACCGGCCGGCGGGCGGCGCTGCCGAGCGCCCCCGGAACGGGGGCGGGCGGCGCGCCCGGCACGCGCTCACCGGCCGGCGGCGCTCAGCCGCGGCCGGAACGTCGTACCGTGGAGCGCGTGCCGACTGAGAGTCGGCCCGTGAGCAGGAAGCCTGATCCCGCGACCCGGTACCTGTACTCTCCTGCCCCGCCGCCGGGTGGCAGCCTGGTTCCGCCGCCCGCGCAGGGATCGCGTGATCGGCGTTCGCTGCCGTGTCCCAGAGCGACGAGCGCCTCCTCGGGCCGACGTCTTGCTCCGCACTCGGCGTCAGGAGGTAGTCCTGGCGCGAGACGCGCAGGTGCGCATCCCGATTCCGCACTTTCCCGGTCTGAAGAGCCGAGGTCAGGCGGCGCTACCGCGCCGCCGCCCCTCGCCGGCTCCGCGGCACCGGGGCTCGCGGCCCCGGCGGTTCAGCTCAGGCCCCGGCGTCCTCCTCGGACACCTCGCCGCCACTCACCTCGATGGCGCAGACCTGGCAGAAGTCCGCTGTGCCTTCGATGTCCACACCGCACTGCGAGCAGTGGTGCTCCAGGCGGCCAGAGCCGGCATCCACGCCCGGCTCGAGGCTTGAACCCGGCGTCTGGTGGTCGTGTGCGTCGGTCATCGCGTCACTCCTTGCGGCCCGGTAGCTGATGTCTTGCGAGCTAGTGTACCCTGCCCGGCGGCGGATCGATCGGCGCCGGCGGCCGGCTCCGGCGGCTCGCGGCGTGGGTCACCGGCGCCGCCGCCGGCTGCCGCCGGCGCGCGAACACGTGCGCCAGGGCGTCCTCGAAGGTGTCGACGTAGACGAGTGCCAGCTTGCCCACCACCTGAGGCTCGAGCTCGGCCACCGTGCCGCGGTTGCCCGCCGGGAGCAGCACCGTGTGGATCCCGCTGCGCGCCGCGGCGAGGAGCTTCTCCTTGAGACCGCCGACCCGCAGGATGCGGCCGCCAAGCGTGATCTCGCCGGTCATGGCCACCCGCGGCCGCACCGGCACGCGGCCGAGAGCCGAGAGCATGGCCACGGCGAGAGCGAGGCCGGCCGACGGGCCGTCCTTGGGGACGGCGCCCTCGGGCACGTGCACGCGCACATCCTGGTTGGCGAGGTCGAGCCCGTCCTTCGTGAGGTAGGGAGAGCGCCGCATGAACGGCGCCAGCGCCGGCCCGCGCTCGGCGTTGGCCAGCACGTGACCCCAGGCCGCCGAGGCGGACTCCTGCATCACCTCGCCGAGCTGCCCGGTGAGCACGAGCTCGCCGCGGCCGCGGGCGATGATCGCCTCCACGGTGAGCACCTCGCCGCCGTCGCTGGTGTAGGCGAGGCCGAGGCTCTCCCCCACGCGCGCGGCCGTGGGCAGCTCGGCCTCGAGCCAGAAAGCCTCGCCCAGGTGCCCGCGGAGATCGGCCCCGGCCACCGTGGCCGGGAGCGGCATCCCTTCCTCGAGGTGCTTGCGCGCCACCTTGCGGTCGATGCGCCGCAGGGCGCGCTCGAGCTCGCGGACCCCGGCCTCGCGCGTGTAGCCGCGCACGATCGCCCGCAGCGCGCCGCGCGCGAAGCGGACGTCGGCGCGGCCGAGCCCCGTGTCCCGCGCCGTGCGCGGGATCAGGTGCCGGCGGGCGATGGCGAGCTTCTCGGCCAGCGTGTAACCCGTGAGGTGGATCACCTCGAGCCGGTCGTACAGATTCGCAGGGATGCCGTCGAGGTCGTTGGCCGTGGCGATGAAGAAGACCTTGCTGAGGTCGTACTCGCACTCCAGGTAGTTGTCGCGGAAGCTGTGGTTGTGGGCCGGGTCGAGGACCTCCATGAGGGCCGCCGACGGATTGCCGCGCCAGTCGCTGTCGAGCTTGTCGAGCTCGTCGAGCAGCATCACCGGGTTATCGACGCCCGCCTTGGACAGGCCCTCGACGATGCGCCCGGGCATCGCCCCGATGTACGTGCGGCGATGCCCGCGGATCTCGGCCTCGTCGCGCACGCCGCCGAGCGCGACGCGCACGAAGGGCCGCCCCAGGGCCTCGGCGATGCTCTGTGCCACGCTGCTCTTGCCGGTGCCGGGCGGGCCGGCCAGGCAGAGGATGGTGGCCGGCTGGTCGGCGCCGGGCGCCGCGGCGCCGCGGCCCCCGGCCGCGGCGCCCGCCCGCATCCGGCACACCGCGAGGTACTCGAGGATGCGGTCCTTGACGTCCTTGAGGCCATAGTGGGTGCGCTCCAGGTGCCGGGCGACCGCCGCCACGTCGACCTCGGCGGGCGCCAGCCTTCCCCAGGGCAGCCCGAGGATGGTGTCGAGCAGGCCGCGGATCACGGCCACCTCGGGGCTCATGGGCGACGCCTGCTTGAGCTTGCGCAGCTCCCGCTCGACGAGCTTGCGTGCCGAGGCCGAGAGCCCCGCCAGGACGAGCCGGCGCTCGTACTCGGCCACGTCCTCGTCGGCGCTCTCGCCACCCTCCTCGATCTCCTCGCGGATCACGCGCAGCTTCTCGTGCAGAAGGAGCTGGCGCTGGGCGCCCTCGATGCGCTGCTGCACCTTGAAGCCGATCTCCTGCTCGATACCGAGCACCGCGTTCTCCTCCGCGAGACTCTCGAGGAGCGCCAGGAGGCGGTCCTGGGTGCGCGGCATCTCGAGCAGCGCCTGCTTCTCGGCGTTGGAGACCTGCAGATGGGCGGCGACGATGTCGGCCAGCTGGTCCGGGTCCTCGGCCTGCTGGACCACGAATTGGGCCTCGTCGGCGAGCTGCGGGTGGAGCTGCACGTACTCGACGAAGTCGGCCGAGACGCGGCGCGCCAGGCTGCGGCTGCGCGCCGCCTTCTTGTCGGGCGCCGTGAGCGGCGCCGTCTCCACGAGGAAGATCGGGTCGGTGGCCGCGAAGCGCGCGATCCGCACCCGCTCCTGGCCCTCGACGAGCGCCTTGACGCTCCCGTCGGGCAGCCGGAACAGCTGCAGCACCCGGGCCACGGTGCCGACCGCGGCGATGTCGTCGGCGCCCGGGTCCTCGACGGCTGCCTCCCGCTGCGTGCTCAGCACGAGGAGGGTCTCGTTGGTGAACGCCCGTTCCACGGCGCGCACGGACTTCTCGCGGCCCACGAAGAGCGGCGCGACCATCCTGGGGAAGATGACGACGTCGAGGGTCGGCAACAGGGGCAGGGTCGCCGACGGCGAGCCCTGCCCCTCGTCGTTCACGAGCGTCTGTTCAGGCGGATTCGGCGTCACGCTGCGGCACCGACTTGTCCGCTTCGGTGACCAGCGTCGGGTCGATGCCCTTCTCGATGGTCTCACGGGTGATGACGCACTTGCGCACGTCGGTGCGGCTGGGGAGGTCGAACATCACACCCAGCAGCGACTCCTCGATGATGGAGCGCAGGCCGCGAGCCCCGGTGCCGCGCTCCAGCGCCTTGACGGCGATGGCACCCAGCGCCTCGTCGGCGAAGACGAGCTCGACGCCGTCGAGGCTGAAGAACTTCTGGTACTGCCGGGTGAGCGCGTTCTTGGGCTCGGTGAGGATGCGCCGCAGGTCATGCTTGTCGAGGCTGTGCACGGCGCTCACCACGGGCAGGCGGCCGATGAACTCGGGGATGAGCCCGAAGTCGAGCAGGTCCTCGGGCAGCGCGTGCGTGAAGACGGTGCCCGGGTCCTTGTCGGCCTTGCTGATGACGTCGGCCATGAAGCCGACGCCCTGCTTGCCCATGCGGCGCTCGATGATCTTGTCGAGCCCGGCGAAGGCGCCGCCGCAGACGAACAGGACGTTGGTGGTGTCGATGGTGAGGAACTCCTGGTGGGGGTGCTTGCGGCCGCCCTGCGGCGGCACGCTGGCCACGGTGCCCTCGAGGATCTTGAGCAGGGCCTGCTGCACGCCCTCGCCCGAGACGTCGCGGGTGATGGACGGGTTGTCGGCCTTGCGGGCGATCTTGTCGATCTCGTCGATGTAGATGATGCCGGTCTCGGCGCGCTTGACGTCGAAGTCGGCCGCCTGGATGAGCTTGAGGAGGATGTTCTCGACGTCCTCACCGACGTAGCCGGCCTCGGTGAGCGCTGTGGCGTCGGCGATGGCGAACGGCACGTTGAGGATCCGGGCCAGCGTCTGGGCCAGCAGGGTCTTGCCGCAGCCCGTAGGCCCGAGGAGCAGGATGTTACTCTTCTGCAGCTCTACGTCGGTCTCGCCGCCGGCCACCGCCTGCACGCGCTTGTAGTGGTTGTACACGGCGACGGACAGGGCACGTTTGGCTTCTTCCTGGCCGACGACGTAGTCGTTCAGAACGGCGTAGATGTCGCGCGGCTTGGGGAGCTGGTCGAGGTCGAGCGTCGCCGGGGCGGTGAGCTCCTCGTCGATGATCTCGTTACAGAGATCGATGCATTCGTCGCAGATGTAGACGCCGGGGCCGGCGATGAGCTTCTTGACCTGGCGCTGCGACTTGCCGCAGAAGCTGCAGAGCAGCTGATCGCCACTGTCGGAAGTACCTGCCACCTCGCTCCTCCCTACCGTGGGTCGACGACGTTCGCGCCCATCAACGGTGGGCGATGACTTCGTCGATGATGCCGTAATCCTTGGCCTCGGCGGCCGACATGAAGTAGTCGCGCTCGGTGTCCTGGCGCACCTTCTCGAAATCCTGGTCGGTGTGCAGGGCCAGGATCTCGTCGAGCCGCTGCCGCAGGCTCAGGACCTCCCTGGCGTGGATCTCGATGTCGGTGGCCTGGCCCTCGTAACCGCCCATGATCTGATGGATGAGCACGCGGGCGTTGGGCAGCGCGAAGCGCTTGCCTTTGGCGCCGCCGGCGAGCAGCAGCGCGCCCATGCTCATGGCGCTGCCCACGCAGATCGTGCTCACGTCCGGCTTGATGAACTGCATCGTGTCGTAGATCGCGAGGCCTGCGTACACCGAGCCCCCCGGGCTGTTGACGTAGAGGCTGATGTCCTTGTCGGGATCGTCCGACTCGAGATGGATGAGCTGCGCCACGATGAGGTTGGCGACGTCGTCGTTCACCGGCGTGCCGAGGAAGATGACGCGTTCATTGAGAAGCCGCGAGAAGATGTCGAACGAGCGCTCACCGCGGCTCGTCTGCTCGATGACGAACGGTACAAGTGGACTCACGTGTTCACCCTTTTCTGACGTTGGAACCTCTCTCGCCCTTGTCATTCCCGACGCGAAACGCTCAGGCGTCGGCCGGGAGCTCGCCGGCTTCGTCGTCCTCGTCGGCGTCCGCGGCGTCGGCCGCATCCTCGGCGGCTGCCTCGTCGGCCTCCGTCATCTCCACGGCGACGGAGGCGTCGGCGACGAGATCGACCGTCTTGGCGAGTAGCATTTCGTCGCGTACCGCCTCTTGCCTGCCCGACTCGCGCAGATCCTTGATGAGCTGCAGCGGGTCGCGGTCGAGCGCCTGGGCGTCGGCCTTGACCAGCTCGAGCACTTCGTCGTCGCTCACCGTGAGCTCTTCGGCCGCGGCGATGGCCTGCAGCACGAGGCGACGCTTGATGACGAGCTCGGCCTGCGGGTGCAGCTCCTCCTCGACCTCTTCGGCGGTCTTCTCGAGCACGCCGAGATAGACGTCCATGGTGAGGCCGCGCTCGCCCACGTTCTCCTCGAGCTCGTGGTACAGGCGGTGCGCTTCGCGCTCGGTCATCGCCGAGGGGACCTCGACTCTGGCATTGGCGACCGCTCTGTCGACGGCCGCGGCGCGGAACTCGCGCCGCACGCCGGCCTCGGCGGACGCCTCGAGGCGCGCCCGCACGTCGCCGCGCAGCTCCTCCATCGTCTCGAGCTCGCTCACGTCGGCGGCGAAGGCGTCGTCGAGCTCCGGCACGACCTTGGTCTTGATCTCCTTCACGGTGACCGTGAAGGTGGCCTCGACGCCCGCCAGCTCTTCAGCCTGGTAATCATCGGGGAAGGTGATCGGGAAGCTCTTCTCGGCGCCACGCTCGACGCCGACCAGCTCCTCTTCGAAGCCGGGGATCAGCTGGCCGCGGCCGATCTCGAACATCTGCCCGGTGCCTTGGGCGCCGTCGATGGGCTCGCCGTCGCGGTAGCCCTGGAGGTCCATGAGCACGAAGTCGCCCGACTGCACGGCGCGGTCCTCGACCGGCTGCAGGCTCGCGAGGCGCTCCTGCAGCATCGCCAGCTGCGCGTCGACCTGGACGCCGGTGATCTCGACCTCGCGCCGCGGGACCTCGAGGCCTTCGTACTCGCCGAGCACGGGGACGGGCATGGTCTGGACCTTGAGCGTGAACGAGTAGCCGGCGGTCTCATCGAGAGGGCCGGCCTGAAGGTCGGAGGTGCCGACGGCGTCTTTCCACAACCCGGCCTCGCGCAGGGCGGCGTCGCCCCACTCGGGGATGGCGTCTTCGAGAGCCTCGGCGCGCAGGAAGTCGGCGCCGACCTGCTGCACCACGAGCGTGACGGGCACCCGGCCTTTACGGAACCCGGGCAGCTGCATCTCGTTGCGCACCTTGGCCACGGTACGGTCGTAGGCGCGCTTGACGGCCTCGGCGGCGATCTCGACCGAGAGCTCCACCTCGTTCTCGGCTGTGGGATTGACCTTCGTCTTCACTATGGGGTCTCTTTCTCTCGATGGGACACGGCGGCCGCGCTGCGGGCACCGCCGTCCGCCCTGTGGTCCGTGTGGGGGGTCAGGGAGAAGCCTGTGGTGCGGGTGAGAGGACTTGAACCTCCACGAGCAGAGCTCACCAGATCCTAAGTCTAGCGCGTCTACCAGTTCCGCCACACCCGCACAACGTTAGCGTCGACGGCCGGCGACTGCCGGCCGGGGCATCGCAATTTGGGGTGAACGACGGGACTTGAACCCGCGACCGCCAGGGCCACAACCTGGAGCTCTACCAACTGAGCTACGTCCACCACCGGTCACCGGCCGCCGAGCACGCCCGGGCGGGCCCGGGTGGCCGTGTGGAGCGGCCGGCAGCACAGGATACCACCCCGGAACGGGGTTCGTCATTCCTCCGGCCGGCATCCCAGGCGCCTCGCTCCCGGTGCCGGTCCCGCGCACCTTGCCGTGACCGCTCGCCCTCGCTGAGCTGCGCTCAGGTCTCGGCAGCGGCCTCGCCGGCCCGGCCCTCCGCGGCGTCGGGGCCGTCCCCGAGAAGCGCATCGAGGTCGAGCATCTCCTGCGGCAACCACCCGGTGGCGGCGCCGACGAAGGCTGGGCCGCCGACCCACAGGTCGACGCCAGGCAGAGCCAGCCTGAGGTCATCCACAGCTTGCCGAACGCCGAGGCGGTGGACCTGCGTCGACGAGCTCAACACCACCGCATCTACGCCGAGGCGCCCTGCGGCATCGGCGATCTCCTGCACGGGCGTGTCGGGGCCGAGGTAGAACGTCGTCCAGCCGGCCATGTCGAAGCGGTCCGCGACCATGCGCAGGCCCAGGTCATGGCCCTCTTCCGGCGGGCAGGCGAGGAGCACGCTGCGCCCGGACGGCGGCGCCGCGGCTTTCGCCTCGAGCACGTCCGGGTAGAGGATCTCGACGATCGTGCGCACCGTGGCGCTGGCCATGTGCTGCTCCCAGATGGCCAGCTTCCCGCGTTTCCAGCCGTAGCCGGCGTTCACGAGCAAGGGGCTCAGGACCTCGCGGTACAGCCCGCGGATGTCGATCGCGCCCGAGGTGACGGCCTCCACCGCGGTGCGCACCGCGGACGCCCTGTCGTGCGCGGCGAGAAAGCCGGCGAGACGCTCATAGAGCCGCATGGCGACGTCGGCATCGGCATGGCCGGCCGGGGCGCCGACCGGAGAGGCCGGGGACGGAGGGCTCGCGTCCACCGCCTCCAGGTCGAGTCGGGTGTCGTCGTCAGGTGCCATCGGCCCGCATGTACCCCGGGCCGCGCCCCGATAACCCCACGGTCGCGGCCGCTCGCGCGCGACGCGGGTCAGAGACACGGGGCTCGAGGCTGCGAATGGCGCGCCCGGCTGGATTCGAACCAGCGACCTGAAGATTAGAAGTCTCCTGCTCTATCCAGCTGAGCTACGGGCGCGCGTACGGGAGTTGCAGGCATTTCATACCGCCTGCTGCTGCCCGCCTTCGGAGCCGATGCGAACGAGTTGCGAATCCTGCGGCGAAGCGGCTGCGGCTATTCTATCGTCCTGCCGACGAATGGCGTCGCGGCGCTGCTCTTCGGTCTTGTGGAGGTAGAGATCTGCCGTGGTCGACGCCTTGGAGTGACGCACGAGCTTCTGCACCGTGATGAGGTCTTCGCCGCCGTCGAAGAGATTCGTTGCGAACGAGTGCCGTAGCTCGTGGAATGTGACAGCAGGTAAGCCGTTGCGGATGCAGAACGAATGCCAGGCACTGGACAGATTGGACGGCTTCACGGGCGTACCCTTGCCGGTCACCATCACATAGCCGTCCGGGTTCCACGTCTCGGGGTGTGCCAAGCGCAGGCCGGCGTATATGGCGTGCGCCTCGCGCAGCGCATCGGCCACGACGGTCGGCAGGGGCAGCGTAGCGGCGCTCTCAGGCGTCTTGGGCGGCTCGACGTGCAGACTCCCGCCTTTGGTCTGCTCCAGCGTGCGGTCGACGGACAGGGTGCCGGCGTCGAAGTCCACAGCATCCCACCGGAGCCCGCAGACTTCGCCACACCGCAGGCCGCTCCATGCCGCCAGCATCATCGGCAAGTGCACGAGGTTTCGGCGTTTGCGGCGGCCACTCTTCGCAAGGTCGACGGCCTCGGCGATCTGGCGAGCGTTCCAAGTGGCGCGCGGCCTCTTCGCGACCTGTCGTGGGGGGTTGCGAAGGCGCCGGGCCGGGTTGTCGTCTTGCAGCCCTTCACCGACGGCCCAGGAGTACGCGGCCTTGATCGTGGCGTGGATATGGCGACGGCTGTACTCAGATAGTGCGCCCGCGCCCTCGCGTCTCGCGGCGTACAGTGCGTGCAAGTCCTTGGGTTCTACCTCGGAGGCGATGCGCGACCCGAGCGCGGGCAGGATGTGCCGCTCTAGCTGGCCTCCGCCCTCGCATCTCATTGGGTTCAAGTCAGCGCAGGGTGGGCGCGCCCACCGGATCGGCGATCGCGCGGCGGCGATGGGCTGGCCGACCACCGTTCGCTT
>JBAZPK010000015.1:0-25390 GCA_041648235.1 Thermoleophilia bacterium | reverse complement strand
CGAAGCGAACGGTGGTCGGCCAGCCCATCGCCGCCGCGCGATCGCCGATCCGGTGGGCGCGCCCACCCTGCGCTGACTTGAACCCAATGAGATGCGAGGGCGGGCCGGCGTAGGGGTCGCCGCCCGCGGCGGCCTGCAGCGCGGGCTCGTGCCGCTGGAAGTCGGGGTAGTACGGGTAGGCGTGGTAACTGGCGAAGTAGCCCCCCGGCCACGCCGCGGTGGCCGCGATGTGGTTGGCGTCGATGCCGACGAGATCCTCACGCTTGAGCGGCTCGTCGGGATGGCGTAGCGGGTCGGTCGTCGGCCAGTTCGTGAACGTCAGCGGCAGCGAGACGCCGCGGGCCGCCTCGGCGGCGGCGACGGCGTCGAGCATCTCGGCGAGCCACGACTCCGTTGGGCTCGCCTCCCGCGACGCCGCGAAGTAGCGGCCCCGGTAGGGCTCCCGGCTGCGGTTCTTCTCGTCCGACGCCGCCGTGGCGACTGGGTCCCACTCGACGCCGATCGAGTAGGCGAGAAGCCAGGGGGAGGCGTCGGCCGTCCAGTCGCCCCAGGCGACGCCGCGGCGGCGGGTCCGGGAGAGGTCGCCGTGGACCGCCGCCGCGGCGTCCTCGAGCTCCCGGCGAAAGCCGCCGCGTACCAGCGCCGCGAACAGGTCCTGCCCGGTCAAGAAATCCGCTTCGGGTATCCAGACTCCCTGCACGAGGTAGAGCGGCGCCTCGGCATGCGCCTTGTTGAAGGCGGCCAGCTCCTCGTAGAAATGAGGCGGCATGATCGTGTAGACGCGGACCGCCCGCAGCCGCAGCTCGCCGATCTGCCGGAACCAGGCCCGGAAGTCGGCGGCGGAGGCACGCAACTCGCCCGGCGAGGCCCCCGGTACGGTCGCCCCGATGTTCACGCCGGGGATGAAGGTCCGCTGCCCGCCGGCGGTCGAGAGCACGAGGCGCTCACCGTCGGCGAAGGCGACGCGCCGCAGGCCGGCCGCCTCGTCGGGCCGCGGCGCCCACGACGCTCGTGAGGCGCTCGGCTCCCCGCAGCCGGCCGAGAGCAGGAGGACGGCGCCCAAGGCCGCCGCCGCCCGCAGGGCGGCCCGCAGCGACGCGTCCGGAGGGCGTGGCGCGTTCACGGCTTGAAGGTGATGGGTGGGGCGGGGCACATCCGCCCGCATCTTCTCCGCCGCCGGCCGGCGTCCTGCCTCGACCGGCGTCGCCGGCGCCTCCGATCCGGCTTCAGCGCGTCAGGTGAGCGAGCGCGCCGGCTGGGCGCAACGCGAGGCGGCGGGTCTCGCCTCCTCCGCACGCGACAAGAAGGCCTCGACGACCCAGGGATCGAACTGAGAGCCGCTCCCGCGGATGAGCTCCGCGACGGCCACTTCGTCGGCGAGGGCGTCCCGGTACGGTCTGTCCGAGGTCATCGCGTCGTAGGCGTCCGCGACGGCGATGATCCGCGCCCCGAAGGGGATGCCCTCGCCGGCGAGGCCATCGGGGTAGCCGTTGCCGTCCCAGCGCTCGTGATGGTGCCGGATGATGGCCGCGCCCGCCCGGTACATGCTGAACTGACCGGCCAGCTCGGCACCGGCCGCGGGGTGCGTCCGTATCTGCTCCCGTTCCTCATCGGTCATGGGGCCCTCTTTGAGGAGAATGCGGTTGTCGACCGACAGCTTGCCGAGGTCGTGGACCTGGGCGGCCGAGACCACGAGCTTTTGCTCCTCGGCCGGCAGACCGAGCTTCGCGGCTATCCGGGCCACGTATCTGGCGACCCGCAGGGAGTGCTCGTAGGTGTAGCGGTCGCGCTTGTCGATCGTGTTGGCGAGGACGACGAGGGCGTTGTCCGTCTCGCTGCTGAGCCGGTCGTAGAGCCTGAAGCCCTTGTAGACGACCCAGATCAGCAGCGGGAAGTAGAGCATGGTCCACGGGCTCTGCTGGTACGCGTTGACGACCAGCGCCCCCAGAGGCGCCATCGCGACGTAGAAGGCTCCCCCCTCGCGCAGAGCGTGAAGCCAGACGTGCAGGAAGGGGCGGCCGTGCAGGGCGAAGACCCCGGTGGCGAGGACGCTGTTGACCAGGACGTACACGACGGCCGCGGCGGCGTAGGCGGGCGCGTTCGAGACGAGGCCGAAGCCATGGCCGCTCCTGAGGGCCTCGAAGGCCAGGCCCGCGAGCCCGGCGGAGATCGCGAGCTGGCCGGCTCCGAAGGCGGTCATCGCGACGCCTTTCCGCCGAACAAGCCCGTCGGCCAGGAGGCTGCCACTCACCGCGGTCACGATCCCGAAGCAGGGCCCGAAGAGGACTGCCGCCGCGTAGTAGATCGTGAAGGAGAGCGAGATCTCGCCTTCGCGACGCAGCGTCACGGTCCAGGACTCCGTCAAGGCCGCGACCGGCACGAACACGAGCAGGTGGAGCCAGAGGCGTGGCGGCAACCCCTGGAGTGTGGTCAGCAGCGCGATCAGGGTCGCCAGGTCGATGCCGACGACGTACGGGATGAGCCAGCGGGACGGACGCGCGCGGTGGATCTCGTGCGGGGTGCTCTGGGAGCTCATCCGGACTCGTCGCCTGACCGTCGGCCAAGCGTGGTGGATCGTCTCTGGATCAGCGATGCCGCCATTCTGACTCGTCTCGAAGTGGGCCGGGGCCGCGTCATGGCGGCCACGCGGTGATGGACACATACTCTCTTGCTCCTATTTCGGCTCAAGGGTCGGACTCCTTGAACTTGGCGACGCATTCGGCTACCCGTCCGGCGAGGCTGTCACCTATAATGCGCCAACCGACGGCAGACTTCGGACGCTTGAGCTTCGGCGGGAGAGGGGCAGTTGGTGAACGACTTTCATACGGCAAAGGCGTTCGTGCGCGAAGAGCCTCGCGTGCAGCTGATCGACGCCCTCTTGAAGAGTCTTCTCGAGGTGGTCGAGCTCGAGTTCGAGGGCCGGGCGGTGCAGGTCGACGGCTTCCGGCTGCGGGACCTCGAGCACTGGCGCACGGCCCACGAGACGTCGCTGCAGCAGAACCTCGGCTCCCTGTCCACGGCCTGCAACTGCCGGTGTGCCTTCTGTTATGAGGATGGCAACCCGAGCGGCCTGTTCGAGAAGATGCCCCGATTCGTGGGCATGGAGGAGGCCTTCACACGCTGCCGGCATCTGCATGATGGCAGAGGTCTCTTCCGGGAGAACAAGGGCTTCTTCGAGCCGCTCATCAACCCCGACTTTCTGGCGCTCCAGAAGCTCGTCAGGGAGCAGGAGCCGGAGAGTGTCATCGACGTGACGACCAACGGCGCCCTTTTGAGCCCCGAGCTGATCGCCAGCCTCAGCGAGCTCAAGCCCATCGTCGTGAACGTCTCACTGATCTCCTCCGACGAACCGACCCGCCAGACCGTCATGGCCGACCCGCGGGCAGGCTCGGCCATCCGCGCCATCGAGCTCCTCCGCGCCGCCGAGATCCCGTTCATGGGCACCCTCGTGCCCCTGCCTCAGCAGGGGCTCGACGACGTCGAGAGGACCCTCGAGTACATGGACGCCAACGAGGCGCGCATGGTCCGCGTCTCGATGCCGGGGCTCACGGGGCACCACCCCAGGTACGAACCGGGGGTGATCGAGGCTTGGGTGCCGCGCGTCGTGGAGCGCGTCCTCGGATTGCGCGCCCGGCTTCACACGCCGGTCGTCGTCAGCCCGTACGCGCACGTTTCCGCCTCGATGGACGCGATCGTCGAGGGTGTCATCCGGTCCTCGCCGGCCGCCGCGGCCGGAATCGAGGTGGGCGACAGGGTGGTCAGCATCGACGGGAAGACGATCGTCTCTCGCGCGCACGCGGTCAGCCTGCTGAAGCGGGGCACGCGCAGGGGTGTGGCCGACGTCGAGGTCGTGCGTGGCGGCTCGAGCCTGCGGGTGCGGCTGGAGGAGCCGGCAGACGAGGCGGATGCTTACCCTTACAAGCCGCGCGGCTGGCGCCCGCTCATCTTCACCGGGCTGGACTTCGGGCTGTGCCTGCCGGGGTCGTTCCATCTCCAGTACCTGCGCCAGATCCACGACGCAGTCGTGGCGAGGGGGCCGCGACGGGCCGTGGTCGCCGCCAGCCCGTTCTTCCGGGACCTGGTCGCGGAGCAGCTGGCTCAGCTCCCCTTGCCGGAAGGCGTGAGCCTCGAGGTCATCGTCCCGAGAAGCCGGTACTTCGGCGGCACGGTCTCCGTCGGCGATCTCTGGGTCCTCGAGGACATCGAGCACGCCATGCGCCCGCTGCTCGAGTCGGCGAGCCCGCCCGACCTCCTCCTGCTCCCGAACTCGTTCCTTTCGCAGTGGGGCAGGGACCTGCGCGGCGTGCCGTACCCGGAGCTCGAAGCCGCGCTGGGCATCGATGTGGTCTTCATTGACGTCGAACGGATCGTCCTCTAGGAAGTGTGATGGCCGTGGCCGATGAGCATCAGGATTACGTGTGGCGCTTCAAGCTCTCTGATGACGACGATGAGTGCGTCCACGCCGACGCACTGACCGAGATGGTGCGGCGGGAGCTCCGGGCACTCCTGGGATCCGTGGTGCTGACCCACCGCGGCCAGGATCTGAAAGTGACCGGGTTCCGCTTCCTCGGCGAGCTCAGCGAGGAGTACGCGATCTACCCCCGGCGGGCGCAGCGACCGCCACAGGAGTCCGGGCCGGGGCCCGCCGGCGACGAGGACCCGGGATCGTGAACCGACGACCGAGCGAGGCGGGCACCGTCGGCCAGGCCGCTCGGGCGCCGCAGATGGCCATTGACATGTGCGGCCGCGACCACTAGCCTTACGGCGCTAGTAGGCCGCTCTTTCACAAGGGAACGGGGTGATGGTTGTGGCGCCAGATATGGCACGGGACGTTCTCGCTTTGGCCGCACAAGAAGAGGCTGATGAGGTGAGGGACCTGGGTGAGTCCGCTCCGCTCAGCTTCAAATGGGGAGCTGTGCTCGGTCGGTGACCAGGAGCCGAACCCGGCACCGGCACACGTAAGACGCCGGCTCGGGGATCGCGACTGACAGCCGGCTCCGACCAGGGGCCGGCTGTTTCATTGTGCCTCCCTCGCGCGCGCCGCTCCCACGCCTTGCCCCGCCTCCCGGCCGCGGCGAGCCTGCGTCGCGGGTCCGCCTGCGGCCGCCATGCGAGCCGGGTCCGTGCGCCCGGACAGGGGGCCCAGGCTCGAGGTGGCCGGCCTCGGCTCCCTCGCCGGCGCGGCGCGGGTGCCATTTGCCCGGCTTGGGGGAATAGATAGTTGCTCGGTCAAGCGGCAGAGGACGATGCCACGTGGGCGCGGTCACTTCCCCCAAGACCTTCGACTGCGAGATCTGCCGCGCGGCCCTCAGGTCGCAGCGGGCCCTCGACAACCACATGTGCCTGCTCCACGACCAGTGCGACGCCGCGCGCCTCGGCACCCCGATCACGTTTCGCTGCGCCGCCTGCGGGGAGGCCTTCGGGCGCCGCGACGACCTGCTCGCTCACCTGAGCCAGCGCGGCCACGGCCGCTCCCCGGAGCAGGACACTGCGCGGCCCCCGGGTGCACAGCGCCCGCGCCGTCGACCGCGGAGCCGTAGCGACTGACCGCCCGTAGTCCGGTGTGAAGTCGAGGTGGCCGGCCTACCGGGCGTGAGGGGCCGCGACACGCGGCCCCTCACGCCGTCTCAGGCGCTTCGCTGGCGGGCCGCGCTCAGGCCGCCTTCGCCGCCGCGCCCTCCACGTTGAAGCGCCGCGCCGCGGACTCGCCCTCGTCGAACTGCACGATCACGCAGGGCTCGTCGCCGACGACCCAGGCGTCGTGCCCCGCAGGTATGACGAACACGCTCCCGGGGCCGGACTCGAGCCGTGTCCCGTCACTGAGTTCCGCGATGATGCGCCCCGACACGGTGTAGCCCACGTGCGTGTCGAGGCACTTCGGCGCGCCCATGTGGGTCGAGTACTTCCAGCCCGACGGGTACGTCGCGCGCTTCACCTTCATATCGCCGATCTGCAGGACGTCGATCTCGACGCCACCTTTGGTGACGTGATCGTCCGGCGCGGCGAACGACTTCAGAGTCCCGCCGATGGGGGTTGCCATGAGAGCCTCCTCGATTGCTGCGGCTTGTCGATTCCAGGCCGGGGCGCCGCGACCCGGTGTCTCGAGGATTCCCCTCTGAAGACAGGGACAACCCGTTTGTCGCGGCGTGGGGCCGGTCACTCAGCGATCGTCGGGGTCGTCGCGGACGACGACGACCGGCACCTTGCTGGTCCGCGCGAGGCGCCTGGCCGTCGAGCCGATGACCAGGTCGTGAAGGAACCCCCCGCTGTCGTCGGGCACCACGATGTACGCGGTGCCGACCTCGGCTGCCACGTCCTCCAGGAGGCGGACGGGATCGTCGAGACCGCAGGCCGCCCTCGCATCCACGCCGGCCAGACGGATGCGCAACGTCTCGTGGTGGAGGTCCTCGCCGGTCTGCTTCTCCCACTCCTTCAGCCAGCGGCTGTCGTCGATCCGCCCGAGCAGGAACAGCGACCCGCTGAAGTCGGGTGGGCGATCGTGCGTACAGACGACGACGATGTCGCAGTCCGCCTCCCGCCGCGCCAAGGCTATCGCCCTGGCCGATGCGGCCCTGGCTTTGCGAGATCCGTCGTAGCCGAGGATCACGTGACGTGATGCCATATCCTCGCGGCCGCCCTTCCGCGTCCCGTGGACCGGGTCGGGCGCCGGCCGGCGGAGCTGGATCGGCGGCGCCCTCGCAGCTCTGACATTCCCGGCCGGGCCGCGGGGTGAACGCGGCGGGATGAGACCTCTGCCGGCCGCGCCTCCCCGCGGACGGGCGTCGCCGGCTGGGCCCTCTCTCTTCGATCACGTCGTGCGGTCCGCAGTCAGCCAGCCGAGCCTGCTCAAAGTCAGGCGGCGGGCAGCCGCCGAGGAACGCGACGGCATGGATCTCGCTGCTGCGCCGGATCCAGTGGACGGTGTCGCCAACGCGCAGCCTGGGGCTGCTGGGGAAGCAGGCCATGACGTCGCCGCCGCCATGCGCGCTCTCGGCGCTGCGGAATGACGGTCTTTGGTCGCCCGGTCGTCGGCGCCCTAATCCGTCGCCATCCAGGCGGCGAGCGCCGGGAGGCGCTCGCGCGCCTCGTCGTAGCCCTGCCGGTAGAGGGCTTCGAGTTTGGCGACGTCGCGCTCCATGCGGCCGACGACAAGCGGGCGGGCGGGCCGGAGGACGAAGGCCTCGCCGGCCCGCTCCAACGCTCCGATGCGATCCAGGCAGGCGTTGTAGCGGCTGTGCCGCTGCCGCAGCGCCCGCAGGATCGCGGGCTGGCGGGCCAGCAGCAGGCGCGGCACCGGCCCGAGCCGCTCCGCCCGCTTGCGAAAGCCCGCGTTGCGGGTGAGGACCACGACATTGCGCCGGTTGCCGTCCGCGATGGAGCGGCCGATGGGGATCGAGTCGCTGACGCCGCCGTCCAGGTACCGCCGGCCCCCGATGGTCACCGGCGGCGAGAGCGCCGGCAGGCTGCTCGAGGCGCGCAGCACGGTGTGCCCGAACCAGCGCGGGTCGTGGTCGTGGTGCCGGAAGTAGACTGGCTGCCCGGTGGCGCAGTCGGTGACGCCCACAGTGAAGGTACGTGCGGAGTGGCGGAAGGCCTCGTAGTCGAAGGGCGCGAGCTCGTCGGGCACCGTCTCGAACAGGAAGCGCATGCCGAACCAGCTGCGCTCGCGCGCGAGGTTGGCGAGGCCCGCGTAGCGGCGGTCCGCGGCGAGCTCCACGAAGACCTTGTGGTTGCGCTCGCGCTGCCCGGCGACGTAGTCGGACCCGGCGTTGGCGCCGGCCGACACGCCGATCACGTACGGGAGGTCGACACCCGCGTCGAGGAACGCGTCGAGCACACCGGCGGTGTAGGCGGCGCGCATGCCGCCGCCCTCAAGGACGAGGCCGATGCGAGCCGTCACGCCTTTCTTCACGGTGCGAGCGGGCGGATCTGCGAGGCGCCGGACGTCTCGACCCGGCCAAGGCTCGGGTGGCCGGCGTAGCTGAGGCTCGAGGCTCCGCTCAGGTCCGCGTCGAGCGTCCCGGATGCGAGCACGGTGGCACGGCTGGCTCCGGAGAGGCTGACCCTCGCGCTCGCCAGCTCGAGGCCGCCGAGCTCGAGGCTGCTCGCTCCCGAGGCCTCCAGTGAGGCGTCGCCGCCCGAGCCGCCGAGCTCCGGGAGCATGACCGTCGCCCGCTGCGTCGTGCCCTGGGAGGCGGTCGCGCCCTGAAGGCCGATCCGCAGGGTGTCGCCGTCGAGCCTGACGCGCAGCCGCTCGACGAGGTTGTCGTCGACCGTCACCCTGACCGCGTGGGTGTCGCCGCGCGTCACCTCGACCTCGAACCGCTGGCTGACGTCCAGGAGGCTGAAGCCCTGAAAGTCGTACTCGCGGGTCACCAGTTCACCGGAGCCGACGACGATGCTACCGCAGCCGGCGGCCAGCAACGCAACGCCGGCGAGGACCGCCAGGACGCCGAGATGGAAGGATGTCTGTCGCTTCATGCTGACCCCGTCAGTCGTCGCGCCGTATCCACGGCATCGTTCCCGCGGCGCTGCTCGTCAGAACTCGCCCCGCGTCGGCTGACGGGGCCGCTTCGGGTTCCGGCTGACCCTCCAGGCTCACCCGCCGTCGCGCGGCTCGCCGTGGGTTCGTAGCCAGTCTCGGCCGCGCGACTGCGCGGCCTCGCAGGAGCCATAGTACTCGGCCGTCGCCGGCAGCACGGCGTCCGCCCCGAGCTCCCGCAGGAGCCCGGTGCGCTCAAGCTGGTCCAGCATCTCCGGCCCGACGCCCGCGAGGTAGAGGCGCCCGCCGCCGGCCGCGAGCTCGGCCGCGTAGTCGCGGAAGAGCGCGATCGTGGCACTCTGTAGAGTCCCCCGCCCGCGCAGGCGCAGCACGACCACCGCGGACCGTGCTTCGCCGACGGCGGGCAGCGACTCCCTGATCTTGGGGCCGGCGGCGAAGAACAGGCTGCCGTAGATGTCCAGGACGGTGACGTCGGCGCTCGTCAGGCGTCGCGGGCTCTCGGTCTCGCGGCAGCGCTCATCGGCGCCGACGACGACCCGCACAACGCGGACGTCGAGTGACGAGAGGTAGACGTACTTGAGGACGGACAGCCCGGCGCCGGCGAGGATCGCGTACTGCATCGGGATGAGGAGAACGAGCATGAACGTGGCAGCCATCACCAGGGCGGAAAGCCTGTCAGCGGCCCAGATGGCGCGGACCGCATGAGGCCGGATCGCGCTGATGGCCGCCACGATGAGGATCCCCGACGTGACGGACTCGGGGACCTGGACCACCAGGGGCGCCGCGGCAAGGACGACGACGACCACGAAGGCGCCGGCGAAGAACGACGACCAGCGCGTGCGCGAACCCGCGCCCACGTTGAGCGCCGTGGCCTGTACAGAGCCACCGACGGCGGCGCCCCCGAACAAGCCTGATGCGATGTTGGCAAGCCCCTGGCCGACGAAATCGCGGGATGCGACAGCACGAGTGCCGTCGAGATTCGGCACGGTGCGGCTGATCCCGGCGCCCTGGACCAGCGCGATGATGGCCAGCGACACGGCCGGCACCAGCATGCGCGGCGCCAGCGACAGGTCCGGCAGCTCGGGGAGTGGGAATGAACCCGAGATGGGCGCGATGTCGCCGACGCGGCGGAGCGACAGATCCAGCAGCGTGGTCACCGCTGTGACCACCAGCAGGGCGGTCGCAATGGAGAAGTACCTGAAGCGGGTCTTCGAGATGATGGTGATGAGCGCTACTGTAGCCAGGCCAACCAGCGTCGTCGCGCCGTCGATGTGGTCGATGTGCCGCAGGACATCCGCGGCCTTGGCCATCTTGCTCTCGTAGCTGCTCGAGTAGCCGGTCAGGCCGCTCAGCTGACCGAGCGCGATCTGCACGCCGAGACCGGTCATGAAGCCGACCATCACCGCGTTGGAGATGAAGCGCACGAGGCCGCCGGCGCGGAGGAGACCGGCGGCGAGCATGATGGCGCCGGCGAGGACCGTGAGCGTGATGAAGCCGGCGACCCGCTGCTCCGGCGCGAGGCCCGCGAGGGCGGAACCTGCCGCCAGGCCCAGCGCGGCCGTGGTGACGATCGTCATGCGCTGGGAGCTGGAGGTCAGCGCACCCACCGGCGTCCCGATCATCGTGCCGTAGAGGCCGTGGATCGGAGGCACACCGGCGAGCATGGTGTTGGCCATCGCGTTACCGACTTGAGCCGCTCCCAGCGTCACCCCGGCGAGGAGGTCGCGAGGCAGGGCGGCGCGCGAGGGCAGGTCGAGCCTTCCGCCCATGGTCAGCGCGGCCGGCGGGCGCGGCGCGCGACGGCGTCCAGGCCGAAGTCAGGCCGGCGCGCCGCTGCCATCCGCTTGCCCCGTCTGCAGGACCTGCGCCACTTCCGGGCGGGTGAACCAGGCGGGCAGCCGCTTGCCCTTGGCCAGGTAGTCGTCGCGCACCTGGGTGCCGGAGATCGAGAAGACGCGGGCTCCGGGCGGGACCTTGCCGGCCTCCTCGTAACGATCCTCGTCGGCCAGGTAGACGAGCTCCTCGAAGGCGATCGGCTGGACGCCGACCTCGGCGGCGTAGCGCTCCGCCAGGGCCTGCGCCTCGTAGGGACCGTAGAACGGAGCCCCCTGCGAGTCCTTGCCGGGGCCGGCGTGGTCGCGGCCGATGATCAGGTGCGTGGCGCCATAGTTGCGGCGGATGATCGAGTGCCAGACGGCCTCGCGCGGCCCCGCGAAGCGCATGGCCAGGGGCATGAGCGAGAGCAGCGTCGTGGCCGGATCGTAGTAGTTGCGCACCAGGACTTCGTAGGCCTCGACGCGCAGGGCGGGGTTCACGTCCTGGGGCCTGGTCACGCCGACCGCGGGATGGAGGAGCAGCGCTCCGCCCACGGCGTGCGCGGCGCGCTTGGTGAGCTCCTCGTGGATGCGGTGCATGGGGTTGCGCGTCTGGAAGGCGACCACCTGGCTGTGCCCGAGGGCGGCGAGGCGCGCCCGCGTCTCGGCCGGGGTGAGGCACAGCGGCCCGTGGAGGCGGTGGCGCGGCAGGTCGAGCACGCGGGGGTGGCCGGAGAGGTAGTGGACCGGCCAGTCAGCGGACTCGGCGACCAGGGGGTGGGCGGTATCGGTCGCGCCCAGGACCGCGCGCATCTCGCGCAGGCTGTCGAAGGGGTAGATCTGCTCCACCTCCATGACGGCCAGGACCGTGCCCGCCTCATCGGTCAGGGCCACGTCGCGGAGCCAGTCGCGGAGCGCCGGCATGCGTACGGGCACCGCCAGCGGGATCGGGAAGACGGTGCCGTCCGTGAGGCGCATGTCGCTGAGCACCGATGCGTAGTCCCAGCGCCCCATGAAGCGGTCGAGGGGGGAGAAGGCGCCGACCGCCAGCATCTCGAGGTCGTACTGGGCGCGCAGCGAGAGGGGGACCCTGGGCAGGCGCTCCGCCCGCTCGAGCAGGGAGCGACGCTCGTCCTCCTCGTGGCAGACGAGGTCGACGAGGCGCCCGCCGAAGGGGGGTATCAATTCACACGATCCCGTGGCCTGCATGACTCGACCTCCCCGTGCGCGCGCCGCAAGGCCGTCCGCGCCGGATGCGGCGCGGACGGCCTTGACGAGCTGCGTCCCGGGGAGGGTGTCCGCCCCGACCGCCCTCCCGGGGATGGGTTCGCGACTACGGCCGGATGCGGACGTCGTACATCTCCTGGTAGTAGGGCATGCACTGCTCGTACATCTCCTTGAGGCGCGGGACGTCGTCGACCGTGAACGGCCAGTCCTCCATGTCCCGGTTGAAGCCCGTGCTCTTGGCGGCATCCAGGTGCCACGACTCCCAGGACTTCCACTCGGGCTTGAATTCCGGCTCCCAGGTGAGCGACTCGGGCAGGAACGGGATGCCGACCTTCTCGCTGTACTGCTTGACCACGCTGGCCGCGTCGGCGATGAGGTCTTCGGCGTCGACGATGGCCGGCACCTCGCCCGTGATCTGCTTGACCATCTCGAACATCTTGAACTGCGTCTCGTAGCCGGCCTCTTCCAGGGTGAACTCCGGGTTCATCTTCTGGCCCGAAACGAGCGTGTACTTGGGGTCACGGATGATGAACGTGTTGGCGAAGAGCTTCATGAAGTCCTCGTCCGCCCCGGCGAACGCGTGGTACGACATGTCCTTGAAGAAGACCGGCTTCTCCTCGGCCGCGCGCTTGATCATCGCGACGATCGCGTCGTACTCCTGCGGATGGTCCGGGTCGACGTTCATGCCCACCGCCGCCGCTCCCTGAGCCTTCTGATAGAAGTAATACGAGAACGGCTCGTGGATGACCTTGAAGTCACCGCGTTCCATCATCATGCGCTCGAAGCCGGTCGAGACCGAGCGCGGGACGGACCAGAGGGGGACGATCTTGTTCATGCGGTTTCTCCTCGATCTGTGATGTGCGGTGCGCCTGGGTCGCGGTCCCTGACGGCCGAAGCGCCGGCCACATGTCGTCGCCACCCGTCTGCGAGCCTAGCACCCTCGCGTGAGGCTGGCAAGTTCGACGTTACGGCATCACAGCGTCATGGGCCGCTTCCGTGCGTGTTCTTCAACGATAACAGCACAATCAGCATCCATCACAGATCCTGAATGCCAAGAAGAGCGGACATCACGAAAGACCACCGTCGTCCGCCACAGCGGCGCCGCCGTCCACGCGGCGCGCTTCTGCCCGGCACCGGTCGGCTCTTTCGTCGAGGGGGTGGGTCAGCGGCGTCCGCGTGGCACGCGGACGCGTTCGGCAGGTCGGCAGGCGCCTGGTCCACAACGAGGGGTCGCCCTCGGGCGGGGGCTACGGGCGTAGCGGGAAGTTCCCCCGCTCAATGCGCCGCCGGCGGGCGCCCCGCAGAACGGGGCGCCCGCCGGCGGCGAGATCGCGGTGCGTCTTTGTTACACGAAGTAGACGTTCTGGAAGTTCCACCGGCCCAGCGGGAAGCCCAGCTTGTCCTGCGTGATGCCGGTGATCTTGCTCGAGTAGGCGTCGACCTGGTTGCGGAACGCCCAGATGATGTAGCCGCCCTCGTTGTACTCGATCTCCTGCGCCTGGGCGATGAGCGCATTGCGGGCGGTCTCATCGACGGTGCCGAAGGCCTCCTTGACGATGGCGAGCCATGCGTCGTTCTTCCAGTGGGTCTCGTTGTACGGCGCGCCCGGCATGGTGCCCTGCCCCGCCTGCGAGAGGTAGTTGCGCGTGTACCAGAAGTCCTGGGCGAACGTCCAGCTCAGGTAGTCCTCGCCGTAGAAGACGCCGGCGTCGACCTTCCTGAGGTTGACGGTGACGCCCGCGCCCTTGGCCTGCTCGGCGAAGACCTGCGCCGCCGCGACCTCGTCGGCGCCGAGGGCGCCGGACGACGTGACGAGCTCGACGGTGAGGCCGTCGTAGCCGGCCTCCTTGAGCAGCGACTTGGCCTGCTCGAGGTCCTGCGCGCGCTGCGGCAGGTCGGGCGTGCCCGGGTCGAACGGCGCGTACATGTCGTTGCCGAGCGTGCCGAAGCCGTTGTACGCCTGGTCGATCATCTGCTGACGGTCGACGATCAACCTGAAGGCCTGGCGCACGCGCGCGTCTTCGAACGGCTTGGTGTCGATGCGCATGGTGAACGGCCGCCAGGCGCCCGTCTCGGCGTTGAGCAGCACGAGGCCGCTCGTCGACTCGACGATCGAGGCCTGGCTCGTCGGCAGCTGCGTGATGGCCTCGACCTCACCGCTGTTGAGCGCGTTGACGCGCGCCGTCTCGTCGGCGAACTCGATGACCTTCAGCCCGTCCACCCACGGGCTCCCGTCCATGTAGTCGGCGAACGGGGCGAACGTGAAGGAGTCACCCGGCTTGAAGTCGGTGAGCATGAAGGGGCCGCAGCCGATGGGCTTCTTGGGGTCGAAGCCGGCCGGTACCACCTGCGCGGTGCGCACGGCCAGGCCCTCGGGCAGGAGCACGTTGGGGGTCTCCAGGCGGAACTCCACGGTGAGGTCGTCGATCTTGACGGTGCTGCCCTTGACGAGGCCCGAGAGTGAAGCCGCAGCTCCCTTCGGCGCCTTGGGGTCGACGATGCGCTCGAACGAGTACACGACGTCGTCGGCCGTGATGGGTTTGCCGTCGTGCCACGTCAGTCCGGACTTCAACTTGCACTGCCAGACTGAGCCGTCCGCGTTGGCCTCGATGGACTCGGCCATCTGATTGATGATCTGCGCGTCCAAGTCGAACGTCGCGAGACCCTGGTACATGATGCTCTGGATGGCGATGTCGGGCTCGAAAGAGGCCACGTGCGGGTCGGCCGTGTCCTTCGCCGAGCCGCCGACGATGCCGATGCGAAGAGAACCGCCCTTCTTGGGGCCGGCCGACGGAGACGCCGCCGGGCCGCCCTCTTCCTCGCCCCCTCCGCACGCCGACGCCAGCGGCCCGAAAACGGCAAGGCCGCCCACGGCCGCGGCGCCCCCGAGCACCTGTCGCCGTGTGAACTTCTTGCCGTTCACGAGGTGCGCGACCTCGCTGACGTCAAGCCCTGACCTGTCTCTCTGCTCGCTCACGATACCGTCCCCCATTCTGGTGATTGCCGTGAAGCCGGATCCCGATGTGGTCGGTGAGCCGGAAGCCAGCCCCGCTTCCGGCAAGATCATCTGCACATACCGCTCCCTGGGCTGCAGCGTGACCTCCGCCCGTGCACCGTCGCATCCACCCGGGCGGACAAGACCCATTTCACCGGTCCCCGCCGGGTAGCAAAGCCCCTGCACTCTAGCATCGCAGGGGGCCTCTGGCAAGATGCTGGAGAACGAAATCACAGCGGTTCTTAGGTGTTCTGTCAGGTTTCCTGAACGCTATTGCCCAATCGCTGTACTTACCGACTGGGAACGGCGAAAACGATAAGCATCATGAAAGAATGCAGGTAGTCCGTTACGGGTGATGCCGCATGCGGGCGGTCGGTGGGGACGTCGCACGGTGGCGGTGGGTCGCGGAGCGGGGTCCGGGGACGGCGCTTCGCCGCCTTCAGCGATAGGTGATCGAGAGAACACGCGTCGTTGACGGGTTCTTGAACGAAGTCGCCGGCATGGGTACACTCCGCTCGAATGAACGGCAAGATCGACAAGGATTCCGCAACACGGGCTGTGCCGCCCGCGATCCGCCAGGGTTCGATCCCTCACGGCGCGGTGCACCTCGACGACCTCGACCGGCGCGTGCTCAAGCTGCTGCGCCACGACGGGCGCGTGCCATACGCACAGATCGCGCGGACCCTGGGCGTGTCCGAGCCCACCGCGCGCAAGCGTGTCGACCGCTTGGTGCAGGCCGGCGCCGTCATCATCATGGGCAGGCTCAACCCGGCGCCGATGGGCCTCCCGGTCGACGCGTTCGTCGGCATCAGGGTCGCCCGGGGGCGGGCCAAGGAGGTCGGGCGCCGGCTGGCGGCCATGGAGCACGTGGCCTACCTGGCCTATCTCACGGGCAGCTTCGACATCGTGATCGAAGTCTTCCTGCCCGACACCGAGGGCCTGTTCAAGTTCCTCAACGAGGACCTCGAGGAGATCGACGGCATCAACTACTCGGAGACGTGGCAGGTGCTGCGCACCGAGAAGTTCTTCTACAACTGGGAGGGCGAGGACGTCGGCCTCGAGCCCTCCAACGAGCCCGGCGGGGAGAGCGAGGCCGAGGAGCCGCTCGCCTGAGCTGCGGCCGCCGCGCCCGGTCCGCCCAGGCCCGGGTGAGCCGGGCGGGTCTTCGGGGCACAAAGGGACCGAAGCCTCGGACCGACGGGAGGTGCTCGATGGAGTCCATGCTCGCGCTCGTCAAGGATCACCGCGGACCGGGACTGGAGCTCGAGAGCATCGCCGTACCCCGGGCGCACCCGGGGGAAGCCGTCATACGGGTGCTCAAGACGGCCATCTGCGGCACCGACGTGCACATCTACGAGTGGGACGAGTGGGCGCAGCGCACCCTGTCCGTGCCGCTGGTCGTCGGCCACGAGTTCGTCGGCAGGGTCGTCGAGCTTGGTGACGGCGCGCGCGGCCTCGAGCTCGGGGAGCTGGTGACCGGCGAGGGGCACATCGTCTGCGGCCACTGCCGCAACTGCCGCGCCGGCCGCAGGCATCTCTGCGCACACAGCGTGAGCATCGGAGCCACCGCTCCCGGCGCCTTCGCCGAATACCTGGCACTCCCGGCGGTCAACGTCTGGCCGGCGGACGAGCGGATCCCGCTCGACACCCTCGCCATCTTCGACCCGCTGGGCAACGCCGTGCACGCGGCCCTGTCGTTCGACCTCGTCGGAGAGGACGTGCTCATCACCGGCGCCGGGCCGGTCGGCTGCCTGGCAGCGGCCGTGGTACGCCACGCCGGCGCCCGGCACATCGTGGTCACGGATGTGAACCCGACGCGGCTGCGCATCGCCGAGAAGATGGGCGCGTCGCTCGCCATCGACGTTCGCACCTCCAGCCTGGGCGAGGCCACGGCGGCCTTGGGCATGGAGGAGGGCTTCGATGTCGGCCTCGAGATGTCCGGCAACAAGGAGGCGTTGCGCAGCATGATCGCCTCCATGGCCCACGGTGGCCGTATCGGCCTGCTCGGCTTCCTTGAGGGCGAGACCCCCGTCGAGCTGGAGACCGTGATCTTCGGCGGGCTCACGCTCAAAGGCATCTACGGGCGTGAGATGTTCGAGACCTGGTACAAGATGACGGCGATGGTCCAGAGCGGCCTCGACGTCACCCCGGTCATCACCCACCATTTCCCCGTCGCCGACTACGAGGAGGCTTTCGCGATCATGCGCTCCGGCCACTCCGGCAAGGTCATCCTGGAATGGCCGGCCGCGCTCGCGAGCGAAGGCTCCACACGGCGCCAGCCCGAGGGCCACTCGTGATCAGCGCCGCGTTCCGGGAGCGGCTCCTGAGCGAGCTGAAGGGCACGCGCGAGCAAGGGCTCTTCAAGGTCGAGCACCCGATCGCCGGGGCGCAGGGCGCGTGGGTGCGGCTCGCCGACGGGCGGCGCGTCCTCAACATGTGCGCCAACAACTACCTCAACCTGTCGTCGCATCCGGACGTGGTGGCCGCCGCCGCCGGTGCCCTCGAGCGGTGGGGCTACGGCATGTCCTCCGTGCGCTTCATCTGCGGCACGCAGACGCTGCACGCTCGCCTGGAGGAGACCATCGCGCGCTTCCTCGGCAAGGAGGCCGCGATCCTCTACTCCTCCTGCTTCGACGCCAACGGCGGCCTCTTCGAGACGCTGCTGGGGCCGGAGGACGCGGTCATCAGCGACGCCTTGAACCACGCCAGCGTCATCGACGGGATCCGCCTGTGCAAGGCGCGGCGCTATCGCTACCGCAACTGCGACATGGCGGATCTCGAGGCGAAGCTCGAGGAGGCGCGTGACGCGCGCACGGTCCTCATCGCCACCGACGGCGTCTTCTCGATGGATGGCGTGATCGCGCCCCTTGCGGACATCTGCGAGCTCGCCGAGCGCTACGGCGCTCTGGTCATGGTCGACGACTCCCACGGGCTCGGCGTGCTCGGCGAGCACGGGCGCGGCACGCCGGAGCACTGCGGTGTGAGCGAGCGCGTCGACGTCCTCACCGGCACGCTCGGCAAGGCACTCGGCGGCGCGAGCGGCGGCTTCACGAGCGGCTCCCGCGAGCTCGTGGAGCTGCTCCGGCAGCGCTCGCGCCCCTACCTCTTCTCGAACAGCCTGGCGCCGATGATCGCGGCGGCCTCGATCACGGCCATCGAGATCGTGCAGCGGTCACAGGAGCTGCGGGCGCGGCTGCGGCGCAACGCGCAGCACTTCCGCGCCGCCGTGGAGGCGGCAGGGTTCGAGACGCGTGGGGCCGGCCACCCGATCATCCCGGTGATGGTCGGCGAGGCGCGCGACGCGCAACGGATCGCGGCGGGGCTGCTCGAGCGCGGAGTCTACGCCGTCGGCTTCTTCTACCCGGTGGTGCCCGGGGGCGAGGCGCGCATCCGCGTGCAGGTGTCGGCGCTCCACGAGGTCGCCGACCTGGATCTCGCCGTGGAGCAGCTCGCCGCCGTCCGCGACGGCGCGGCGGCGAGCTGACCGAGGCTTCGTCCGGCGGCCCGCCGCGGCCGCAGGGCGGCCGGCGAGCTGCCGGGCCGGCCCCGTTGGCCCCTCGCGGAGCTCAGTAGGGCCGGTCGGCGCGCACCGCGCTCTTGCGCCGGTCCATGATCGCGTGCAGCAGTGGCGTCACGACGAGCTGGATCGCCATCTCCATCTTGCCGCCCGGGACCACGATGCAGTTAGGGCGCGACATGAACGAGTCGTGGATCATCGTGAGCAGGTAGGGAAAGTCGATGCCCTTCGGGTCGCGGAAGCGGATGATGAACAGCGACTCGTCCAAGGTAGGGATGTCCCGGGCGACGAAGGGGTTGGACGTGTCCACCACGGGAACGCGCTGGAAGTTGACGTTGGTGCGCGAGAACTGCGGCGTGATGTAGTGGACGTAGTCGTGCATACGCCGCAGGATGGTGTCCGTGACCGCCTCGATCGAGTAGCTCCTCGCCACCGTGTCGCGATGGATCTTCTGGATCCACTCGAGATTGACGATCGGCACCACGCCGATGAGCAGGTCCACGTAGCGGGCGACGTTGATCTCCGCGTCCTGGACGCCGCCGTGGAGGCCTTCGTAGAAGAGCACGTCGGTGTCCGCGGACAGCTCCTCCCAAGGGGTGAACGTGCCCGGTTCATGGCCCCGGGACTCCGCCTCCTCCTCGTTGTGCACGTAGAAACGGCGCCTGCCGGACCCGGTGTCGCTGTAGCTGCTGAAGAGGCGTTCGAGGTCTTCGAAAAGGTTGCCCTCGGGGCCGAAATGGCTCGGGGGGCGCTCCCCCCGGCTCTCCGCCTCCTCGATCGCCCGCCGCATCCCCTCGCGGTCGAACTTGTGGAAGCTGTCGCCCTCGACGACCGCGGCGCGGATGCTCTCCCGGTGGAAGATGTGCTCGAAGGACCTCTTGACGGTCGTCGTGCCGGCTCCGCTGGAGCCGGTCACGGCGATCACGGGGTGCTTGAACGACATGTGGCCTCGCCTCCCTGCCGACCGCTCAGCCGAGGCCGAGCGCCGAGCGCCATTGCGGATACAGGGTGTCGGCGTCGGCCGGGAAGGACTCGAAGGCGCGCGCCAGTTCGCGATGCTCTTTGGCCGCGGCGATCAGATCGATGCCGGCCTGCCAGGCATCGACGGACTGGCGCAGGGAGAGTGCCCCCACGACAGGTCCGTCGAGGTGGCCGAAGGCGCCGCCGCCCGACGTCTGCACAACGTTGGCGTGGCCGAGGTTGTCGAAGAAGCCCGGCAGGCGCAGGGCGTTCATGCCGCCCGAGATCATCGAGCTCGTGGCCTTCATCCCCAGCCATTCCTGGTGGTAGTAGGGGCCGTCGGCCGAGTCGCGCTCGATCATGTAGGCGATCGCCCGGTCGCTCGGGTCGCCCTCCATCTTGCCGAAGCCCATCGTGCCCGTGTGGATGCCGGACGCGCCTTGCAGGCGCGCCATCTTCGCGAGGACGAAGGCGGTGTACCCACGCCTGGATTGCGGCGAGGTCACGGCGCCGTGCCCGGCGCGGTGATAGTGCAGGAACTGGTCGGGGAACCGGCGCCGGCAGGTGGTGACCGCCGCCGGGCCGGCGACGTAGCCGTCGACGAGGAAGGCGACGTGGTCCTCGTTGCCGCCGAAAGCCTCCAGCACGGCCTCGCCCCGGGCGATCATTTCCATGGGGTCGTCGGCGGTGATGTTGGCTGAGAAGAGCTTGGCCGCGCCGGTCTCGCGCTGCGCCCGAGCCATCGCGTCGGCCACCAGGCGCATGGTCTCCACGTAGGGCGCGAAGACCTGGTTGCCCTGGGGCTCGTCGTTCTTGACGAAGTCGCCACCGAGCCAGAAGCGGTAGCACGCATCGGCGAACAGCTCGGGCCGCAGGCCGAGCTTGGGTTTGATGATCGTGCCGACGATCATCCCCCCGTCGGCGACGGGGCGGCCGAGGACGCGCCAGAAGTCGGCGATGTTCCTCGCCGGGCCATCGAAGAGCTCCAGGTACGCGGGTGGGACGGAGAAGTCGTGCAGCTTGGCGTACTCGACGTCGCCCATGCCCTGGTTGTTGCCGATGCAGAGCGTGAGGAACGAGACGATCATCGCCTTGCCGTCGATGATGTTGCGGTCGAAGAGCGCCAGCGGGTAGGCGATCTTCACCAGCTCGGCGGCCTCGTCCGCCTCGTAGACGATGGCGTCGACGGAGCGCGTGAAATCGTCTGTGGTGGAGACCTCCACGTTGGTGCCGGTGGAGGACTCGGCGGCGAAATGCGCTGCCGTGGCCAGATAGCCGTGGCCCGCCTTTGGCTTCAGCGTGTAGGCGCACAGGACGTGCCTGCCGCCCGCGATGAGGTCGGCCTCCCTGAGGCTGAGATCGGCGTAACGGTTCGACTGGTCCACGTGTCCCCTCCTTGTCTCCCCGAGCGCTGTAGACGGATGAGGCCGCTCGGGCGGCCTCCCCGGCTCGGGAGTGCGGACTTCATGTGCCCGCTGGCGGGGCAATCCAAGCGTCCCGCTGTGGCCGCATCCGGCCTGCTGGGCGCGTGGGCGCGGCGAAAGATGAGCTGCCGGTGACCACCTTCCAGGGGACTAGTTCGGCGCCCCGCGGGAATCCTCAAAGAGTAGACCCGCGGGCGGACGCCCCGCGGGAGGCCACGACCCAGGAGGTCGGCGATGAGCTTCACCAGACCATTGCGGTTCGCCCTCGTGGCGCTCGGCACCATCATCCTGGCACTGCTCACGTTCGCCGTGTCGGTGGCCCAGGCCGCCACGACGCCATCCACTGCCTTCCAGTGGCCGGTGGCCGGCCCCGGCGGAACTGCTTCCACCGTCATGACCGCCGTCTCTCTGGTGGTCGTCGCGGCGGGCGCCATCGTGTACGGGTCCATTGCCCTGAGGCGCTCCGGCGTGGCGGAGATCCCCGCGCTTCGCGTGGTGCCTGGCGAGCGAGAGCCCGAGAGGCTGCGCAAGGCCGCGTAGGCTTCGAAGCCGCGCCGGCCGAGGTGTCGGCGCGGCTGCCGGAGGGCACTACCGTGGCATGGGCACGATCCTCTGGCTCGTCGTCATCATGGCCGCCGCAGCGGTGCTGCTCGTGCCGCGGCTCCTGCGGCGGCTGCGAGACCGCCGCCGCCGCGGCCTCATCCGCTCGATCGAACGGAGCCGCGGCTCCCGCGTGATCACGATGATCCACCGCCAGGAGGCCGTGAGCATCCTCGGCATCCCGTTCGGGCGCTTCATCGACATCGAGGACTCGGAGGAGATCCTGCGCGCCGTCCGCCTGACGCCGGCCGGGATGCCGATCGATCTGGTGCTGCACACGCCGGGCGGCCTGGTTCTGCCCGCCGACCAGATCGCCCACGCTCTCAAGCGGCACCCCGGACGCGTGACGGTGATCGTGCCGCACTACGCCATGTCGGGCGGCACCCTGATCGCCCTGGCGGCCGACGAGATCCTTCTGGATGCCGACGCCGTGCTGGGCCCCGTGGACCCGCAGCTCGGCAGCCTGCCGCGCGGCACCTGGCCGGCGGCCTCGATCATCGCGGCGCTGGCGGAGCCCAATGCGAACCGCGACGACGAGACGCTGATCCTCGGCGACGTGGCGCGCAAGGCGCTCGCACAGGTGCGCGCCACGGTCGCGGAACTGCTCGCTGATCGAGGGGCTGAGGCGGCCGGGCTCCTGGCGGCCACCCTCAGCGAAGGCCGCTGGACGCACGACTACCCCATCCGCCTGGATGAGGCCCGGCGGTTGGGGCTGCCGGCGAGTGATGCTGTCCCGGCGGCCGTCTACGACCTCATGAAGTTGTATCCACGCCGCGCCCAGCGCCGGCCGTCGGTGGAGTTCATCCCGGTGCCGTACCGGGAGCAGGAGGAGCGGCGCCGGGGCTGAGGGACCCTCGGCGCGACCACGGAGCGCGAGGCCTCCAGCGGCTGCCGGCGCACCACGCCCTCCTTGTGGCGCGCGCCCGCGGAGGCGGATCCCGTGAGCGGCCAGCTGCGGCGCGCGGGTGGATCAGGATGGGAGTCGTCAGGCACGACCGTGAAGGGGGCGGCCATGGAAGGCTCCGGCAATCAGGGTCCCAGCGCGTTCAAGGCTAGCGGCGATGTGGCGGGCCTGGCGAAGCAGCTTCTCGACCCGGATGCCTGGGTGCGCGCCTGCCGCACCGCTTGCACGTAACGGCGACCTCGGACAGCATGGTCGTCGAGGTCATGGCTGCGCGATCGCGACACTCCAGGCGCCGCGCCGACGCCCGCCCGGGTCTCAGCGGGGCGTTCGTCGACTGCCGGCGCTGCTTCACACGCGTGACCGCCGACGCCCCCCACTGCCCGGAGTGCGGCGCCGACCCGCGCACGGGCCTCCCCTCGCTCAAACGTGGCACGATGGACCGGGTGCGCGTCTGCCAGGGGGTGTGGATCCGCTGCCTCGCTCTGGCCCTGGACCGCGTCGTTCTCGCCGGGGTCTTCTTCCTGGTGGCGCTGGTGGTCTTCCTGGCCCTGAACGGCGCCGGCGACTTCGCCGTCGTCGGCGAGGAGCCCAGCAGCCGACCGCTGTGGCTCCTGTTCGGCGCCGCCGGATTCGCCTACTTCTGGTTCTGCGAGGCGGTGTGGGGCCGGACGCTCGGCAAACGCGTCTGCGACCTGCGCGTGGTGCGCAAGGACGGCTCGCGCCCTCGGGCGGGCGCGGTGTTCGTCCGCACGGCGCTGCGCGCCGTCGACTGGCTCCCGTTCGCGTACGCGGTGGGTGCCCTGGCCGTGGTGGTGACGCCGAGGAGGCAGCGCCTCGGCGACCTCGCGGCCGGCACCGTGGTCGTGCGGTGCCGGCTCGTCGCCGTCGACCGCCTTGCGGACGAGGGGCGCGCGACGATCCCTTGGCCCGGCCCCGTGGAGTAGAGCCGGGCCTCCCGGGCTCCCCGCGGCGGAAGCGAGACACCTGCGGCCACCGGCGCGTGAAGCGGCCAGATGAGGCCTCCTCAGCATCAGTCCGGCAGGCGGATCCCCGTGTCATACGGGATCGTGACTCGAGTGGTCTCTCCAGCCACGATCGTGACGTCGACCGGCGCCGCGGACGGGAGCGGCTGACCCTCCGGGGGGCGCGGGACGAGGCGGTAGCGGCCGGCGTCAAGGCGCGCGGAGAAGCGCCCGTCGTCGCCTGACCGGACGGTCGTCGCCACCTCGCCATCGGGCGTCGTGATGTCCACGGTGGCTGCGTAGGGCCGCGAGTCGGGCGGGCCGCCGGCCTGCTCCACCGGCTGGATGGGCCCGAGGGTCACGCTGCCTTCGAGCAGGCCGGCCGGGCCGCTCGCGCCTCCGCAGGCCGCCGAGAGCCCTGCGCCGGCCGCCGCGACCATCAGGACGACCGCCAGTGCCCGGGGCCACCCTCGTGCGGTGCGTCTCATGGGCCCCGCCTCCTTCGTCGTGGCACGCCGGACCCGGCACGCCGTCGGCCAAGAGACGCCCGGCCCACGGCCACGGTTCGCCGGGCGTGTCGTCAGCGGGTCTCCCCGCTGACCACCCCGAACGACTCGTCTCGTGGCCGCGGTAGCCGACGCCGAAGGCAGGGCGGCCGGACTGGCGCCGGTGCTGGTGCCCGCGGCAGCGATGCCGTGGCGACCGCCGGGTTGGCCGGCTCACCAGACGGGAAGCGTACATGAATACCCGCTTCCTGACGCAAGGAGTAGCAGCGATGAATCATCGATTTCTCACGCTCCTCGGACTCGCCGTCCTGGCTCTGGCGGTGCTGGCGCCCGCAGCGCTGGCCAGCGACCATCTCTTCAACGCCGCCACCGCGCCGGGCGCCGCCGAGCGCGGCTTCACCAACCCCGTAGCCTTGAACCCGTCGGGCGTCTCGGGCGGCGCCGCTCAGCCTGGAACGGTGCCCGGAGAGGGCGATCCGAATGCCGGCCAGGACCTGACGACACCGGCCGTCGACCTCTCGCTCGTCACGGTGCGCTCCGGCGGCCACGGCGAGCCGCAGGGATCGCACTGACGCGGCCGGTGTGAGGTGGGCGGCGCGCCGCCGGCGGCGCGCCGCCCACCGCGCGTGGTGAGTGCGCGGCAGTGGTGCGGCCAGTTGCACCAAAGGTGGGCAGCAGGCAGACTTGTGACCGGCAGGTCAGTGCGAGGGCGAGTCGTGGGGGGATCCAGTGGACGGGAAGAGAGGACGCGGCATCCGCCGCCTCCGCCACTTGGGCGTGCTGGTGCTGGCGCTCGGCACGGTCGCGGTGCTCGGCGTCGCGGCGCCGCGGGCGGCTGCGTACGGGGAGTACGAGCACGGCGGCATCACTGCCTGCGACGTCTGCCACCTCAACGGCCACACAGAGCCTCCGCCGCCGGTCAGCGAGGTCTGCAACACGTGCCATCCCGGCTACCGGCGGCCGCTCGTCTCGCTGACCTGCTGGAGCTGCCACGCGCCGGGCCAGGATATGAGCGCCGCGCGCGACGATGCCGCCTGTACGACCTCCTGCCACCTGCCCGACGGGACCGTCAGCACGCCTCACGTCGTCCACACGGGTGGCTCGGCGGCCTGCTCGACCTGCCATCCGCTGTCCGTCTCCCTCACCGATCCCGGAGGCAGCCCTCATCACGCCGCGCCGCCGGCGCCGGTGCCCACGGTCGCGGGCTTCCTCCCCGCCTCCGGCTTCGTCGGCACCGCGGTCACGGTCTCGGGCACCGGCTTCAGTGGCGCCACGGCGGTCACCTTCGGCGGCGCCCCGGCGGCTGCGTTCACGGTGCTCTCGAGTACGCGGATCAGCGCCGCGGTGCCGGCCGGCGCCCTCTCGGGGGTCGTTTGCGTCATCACCCCCGCCGGCACCGGCGCGAGTGCGGCGAGCTTCACCGTCCTCCCGACCCCGGCCCCCGCGGTCACGAGCGTCCTGCCGGCTTCCGGCAGAGTCGGCGCCCTCGTCACTATCACCGGCACGGGCTTCACCGGCGCCACCACTGTCGCCTTCAATGGCATTCCGGCGACCGCGTTCGCCGTGGTCTCCGGCATGCAGATCACGGCCACGGTGCCGGCGGGCGCCACGAGTGGGTCCGTCAGCGTCAGCACCCCGGCCGGCACCGGCACGAGCCCGGGGAGCTTCACCGTCCTCGTCACGGCGAAGCTCACGCTCAAGGTGTCGCCCACGGCCGTCCTGCTCGGGAGGTCCGTCAAGGCCACCGGCCAGCTGGCGCCTCTCAGGCTCGCCGGCAGTAGGGTGCGGCTCCTGCTGCAGGTCAGGAAAGGCACCCGCTGGGTGACGCTGAGGACCCTCTCAGTGCCCACCGGGGCGACGGGCTCCTTCATCTGGATGTACAGGCCGGGCAGGAGGGGCACGTTCCACATCAGGGCGTCGATCGCCGCCACCGCGACGCACACGGCCGCCGCGACGAAGTGGATCGGTTTCCGGGTGC
>JBAZPK010000014.1:0-25981 GCA_041648235.1 Thermoleophilia bacterium | reverse complement strand
CCCGCCCGGGCGGCGGCGTCGGCCACGACGAGGGAGAGTGATGATGCGAGAGCCGGACGACATCAGGACGGTGGCCGTGCTCGGCTGCGGCCTCATCGGCTTCAGCTGGGCGGTCGTGTTCTCCCGGCACGGCCGCACCGTGAACCTCTACAATCGGCCGTCACCGAGCCTTGGCACGGCGAAGGACCGCGTGCGGGCGAGCCTCGGCCTGCTCCGCCGCGAGGGCGTGATCGACGAGCGGTGCGCCCGAGAGTCGCTCGCCCGCGTCCGCACGTTCGACGACCTCGCGGCCGCCGTCGCGGGCGCCGACTACGTGCAGGAGGCGCTGCCCGAGGACCTCGAGCTCAAGCAGCGCGTGTTCGCCCAGGTCGCGGAGCTGACGCCGGGCGAAGTCGTCATCGGCTCGAGCTGCTCGGGCCTCATGCGGGCCGACATCGTGCGCCTCGTAGGGCGCCACCCGGAGCGCTGCCTCGTCGCCCACCCCACCAACCCGCCGCACCTGCTGCCCTTCATGGAGGTCGCCGGCGACGAAGCCAGCGAGGAGGCCAAGGTGGCCACCGTGCGCTTCATGGAGGCGGTGGGGCAGAGGCCGGTGCGTTGCAAGGAGGTGTACGGCCATGTCCTCAACCGGCTGCAGCTGGCGCTCCTCCAGCAGGCCTTGCACCTGGTGAGGGAGGGCATCTGCTCGGTGGAGGCCGTCGAGGCGGCGCTCACCGATGGCCTCGGGCCGCGCTGGGCGCTTACCGGCCCGTACGGCGTCGAGGAGCTCAATTCCGGCGACCTCGGCGAAGGGCTGCGCAAGTACAAGGCCTACATGCTCGCGGGCTTCCGCGACCTGGGCGCCGTGGAGGGCTATGACGAGGAGTTCGTGCAGCGGGCCGTCGAGGGCTTTCGTCCGCTGATGGAGGGCAGGGACCACGACGACTACCTCGCCTGGCGAGACCGCCTGCTGGTGAGGGCGAGGGCGCTGAAGGAGGGGCCCCCGGCGCCGCGGCAGGAGCCGAGCCCGCCTTGAGGGCCCACGGGGCAGCGCGAGCAGACCCCTGTGCTACGATGCGGGCATCATGAGCGACCTCGGCTTCCTCTTCTCCGGCTACGCGCGCCTGCCACAGGACGTGAGCCACCAGGCGATGTACAAGCGCGTCGGCGTGGTGGTCGAGGTCGATGCCACCGGCAGGGTGCTCGGCTGCACCACATCGTTGATGATGGACGTCGCGCGGGACTTCTTCCGCCGGCTGCTCGTGGGGCGCTCGGTGCTTACCGAGCGCCTCGAGATCGAGGCGCTCATCCGCTACCACTACCGGGGGCACTCGCAAGGCGCGCTCATCTCGGCGCTCGGCAAGGTCTTCGAGGCCGTCGACCAGAGCCCGCTCGTGCTCGGCGAGGCGGCCGGGCCGCTGCCCAGCGCCGGCCACCCGGACGCCGGCACCGAGACCTACGGCTGACACTCGGCCGGCGCACGGGACGGCGACGCGCGCGCGGGCGACGTCCGTCCGCGCCCGCCCAGCTCTCGCGCCGCCCTCCGCCACCGGCGCCGCCCGCCGGCTCCAGCTCCGCTTCCCGGGCCTGCCCGACGGGTCGCCGTGGAGTGACGCCACCGCGTCGTTGACAGTCACTCATACGTATGTATGATGTCGCGAACGGTGGGTGCGGATCGGGAGGTGAGCGGATGGCGGTCCGGATGACCTGGCTGTCGGACGGCGACCGGGAGAGCATCGTCCAGGAGGCGCTCGGGGTCCTCGAACGCGTGGGCATGCGCCTGTCCGGCTCGAAGGGCTTGGCCGCGCTCGCCGCGGCCGGGGCCCGCGTGGACCACACCGCCGGCATCGTCCGCTTCCCGCGCGGGCTCGTCGCCGAGGCGCTCCAGCGCTGCCCCCGGGACGTGCTCATGGCCGGGGCGCGCCCCGAGAAGGACGTGCGGCTCAACGGCGAGCGGACGCACTTCAACGTCTCGGGCTGCGCCGCCAAGACGCTCGACCGCGTGACCGGGAAGGTGCGGCCGTCGAGCCTCGCCGACGTGCGCGACGGCACCATCGTGCTCGACGCCACGCCGCAGCTCGACGCGGTGTGGACCTTCGTCACCGCCACCGACGTCCCCCTCGAGCGTCGTGAGCTGCTCGAGTACTACACGTACCTCACCGAGACCGAGAAGCCTGTGGTCTTCGTCGACTGCCCCACCGAGGTCGCCGCCGTGCGGCGGATCTTCGCGGTGCTTGGCGACGGCCTCGAGGGCTTCCGCGCCCGGCCCCGGGTGGGCGTGCTCTGCGCGGCCCGTTCGCCGCTCGAGGTCAACGGGCCGTTGCTCGACCTCACGGCCGAGCTGGCGGCACTCGGGGCCCCGATCTGGGTGTACTCGATGCCCATCGCCGGGGCCACGGGGCCCGTGAGCCTGGCCGGGACGCTGGCCCTCCTGTGGGCCGAAGTCCTCGGGACCATGACCGCGGTCCAGACGCTCGCCCCGGGGGCGCGCATCGTGGCCTGCTGCGGCCCCGGGATCCTCGACATGAAGGCGACGACGATGTCGCTCGGCAGCCTCGAAAGCACCCTCATGGGTGCCGCCTCCACCGAGATCGGGCATCACCTCGGCCTGCCGGTGCACAACGCCGGCCTCTCGACCGACGCCAAGCATGCCGGGGTGCAGCTCGGCTACGAGAAGGGCCTCAAGGTGATGGCGGCGGTGGCCACCGGGGCCGACATCGTGAGCGGCGGCTTCGGCTTCCTCGATTCGTCGAGCACCTTCTCGCTGCCGCTCATCCCCATCGACGCCGAGATCGCCGCCATGGCCCGCCGCATGGCCGCCGGGATCGAGGTATCGCCCGCCACCCTGATGGGTGAGGCCATCGAGCGGGTGGGGATCGGCGGCGACTACCTCCGCGAGCGCGAGACGAGGGTGCGCATCTGCGGCGGCGAGCACTTCATGCCGTGGATCGGCTCTCGCCTGCCGATGGAACAGTGGCTCGCGGGCGGCAAGACGGAGCTGCAGGCGGCGGACGAGAAGGTCGAGGAGGCCCTCGCCGCGCGGCGCGAGCGGGGCCCGTACCTGAGCCCCGGGCAGCGCGCCGAGCTCGCCGCGATCTGCGGCGTGGAAGGCGGCGAGTGGCGGTGACGGCGCCGGCCGGCGCCCGCGGGCGCGCCTACTCGGCGCCGTTCGACGACCCGCTCGGCGAGCTCAGGCCGGCGGCCCGGAAGATCCTGGCGGCGGCCTCACGGCTGCTCGTCAGCGAGGGCTACGACGCTCTAACCCACGAGCGCATCGCCGCCGCCGCCGGAGTCAACAAGTCGTCGATCCGCAACAACTTCGGCAGCAAGGCGGCGCTCGTGGCGGCCGTCGTCGACGCCATGGTCCACGACGGCTGCCTCGAGCTCTCGGAGGCGCTCGAGGGCGCGGAGGCGCACGAGCGTGTGCGCGGGGCCGTCGACGGCATCGGCGAGATGATCCACAGCGGCGCCTTCGCCGGGTACTTCGACATCCTCCCGCACGCCCTGCGCGACGACGACCTGCGCGAGCGCATCCTCGCCCTCTACCGCTGGTGGTACGGCGAGAACCGCAAGTGGCTGGGCATGACGGCCGACTCCGCGGCCGACCCGGCGCGGGCCCGGCTGCAGCTCGGCGTGGCGCAGATCGTCGCGGCGATCATCGACGGGCTCTCGATCCAGGCCGCCCTCGAGCCGGAGGGCTACGACGTGTACCCGGCGCTGGACGCCCTGGCGGCACTGCTGCAGGGTGCGCTGCCGGCGCTGACCGAAGCGGGGGGGCCGCCGCCGGTCGCCGGCGTACCCGCGAGCCCGAGCTGACGACCAGGAAGGGAGGGGCCGTGGGGAAGAGCCGCACGGAGGTCCCGCACGAAGGCGGTGACCATGAGACGTAACCAGCACGCCGGCGGCGAGCGCAGCGACGGGGCGCGGCTGCGGATCCTGACCGACGACGAGATCCGCGAGATCCACCTCTCGACCCTCGAGGTGCTGGAGCAGACCGGGGTCTGGGTGGAGGACGAGGAGGCGCGCACCACCTTCGCCGCCGGCGGCGCCGTGGTCGACGGCGTCACCGGCGTGGTGCGCCTCCCGCCGTACCTCGTCGAGGAGGCGCTGCGCTCGGCGCCGTCCAGGGTGGTGCTCGCGGCGCGCGACTCGAAGAACGACCTCGTCCTGGAGCCGGGCCGTGTGGGCTTCACCAACTTCGGCGAGGGCATCCAGGTGGTCGACCCGTACACCGGCGAGCTGCGCCCGTCCACCGTGGCGGACTTCGTCAATGCCGCCCGCGTGGCCGACGCTCTGGATTCGGTGGACGTCTTCGAGAAGGCCATCTCGGTGCACGACGTGCCGCAGGAGACAGCCGTGCTCTACCAGGCCGAGGCCTGCCTCGCCAACACCTCCAAGCACGGCTTCATGGGCTCCGGCAACGGCTACCTCACGAAGAGACTCGTGGAGATGGCGGCCGCGGTGGCGGGCGGAGCCGAGAAGCTGCGCGCGCGGCCCCTGCTCACCTTCATCACCTGCCCGGTGAGCCCGCTCAAGCTGGTCCGCGACTGCTGCGAGATCATCATGGAGTCGGCGCGCGCCGGCGCCGCCGTCAACATCCTCTCCATGGCGATGGCCGGCGGCTCGAGCCCGGTGACGCTGGCCGGCACGCTCGTGACCCACAACGCCGAGGTGCTCTCCGGCCTCACCCTGGCGCAGCTCACGCGCAAGGGCGCCAAGGTGATCTACGGCAGCTCGACCACGGCGATTGACCTGCGGCTCGCCTCCGCCTCGGTGGGCTCGCCGGAGTGCGCCCTGATCAGTGGCGCCGTGGCTCAGCTGGCGCGCTTCTACCTGCTCCCGAGCTGGGTCGCCGGTGCGTAGGGCGACGCCAAGGTGGTCGACGCCCAGAGCGGCCACGAGAAGACCCTGACCGGTCTCACGGCAGCGTTGGCAGGCGCCAACCTGATCTACGGTCTGGGGATGATCGAGTCGGGCGTCACCTTCGACTTCGGCCAGCTCGTGATGGACGACGAGTTCGCGCGCATGATCAAGCAGGTGGTGGGCGGCATCCCGGTGCGCGACGAGACGCTGGCCGTGGACGTGATCGGGGAGGTCGGCCCGTTCAGCGACTTCCTCAGCCACGACCACACCAGGGCGCACATGCGCGCCCAGTCCCAGCCCACGCTCATCGACCGCCGGGTGCGCGAAGACTGGGCGGCCCTGGGCGGCAGCACGATCTACGAGCGCGCCACCGAGAGGGCGCGCCACATCATCGAGACGCACGTGCCGCTCCCGCTCCCCGCTGGGGTGGCGGAGGCGCTGCGCACGATCGTCGAAGAGGCGGAGCGAGAGCTCGGTGTCCAGGGCGTGCGGCCGCTCCGCGGAAGCGCAAACGAAGGAGGGCGGGCGTGATACTGACTCGCATGGGCGACGGCTACACGGTGGAGATGACGCCCGACGAGCTGCGGGCCGACCTCGTCGCGGGCTCGGAGGACGCCGCACGGCGCGGCAAGGTGCCGCTGCTCGAGGAGGCCGAGCTCGACTGGCTGCAGGACCTCTTCACCGGCACCAGCCGGGTGGTGGGCGTGGAGCGTGGCCACGAGGCGATCCTCACCAAGGACGGCTCCGTCAACACGCTCTACTCGGCTCAGCTCTCGAGCGGGGTCGGCATCCCGCTGGCGCGCGAGCAGGCCTTCAGGGTCTTCGAGCGCGCCTTCTGCTTCGACAGCATGGAGATCGGCCACCCGGATTACTCGTTCAAGCCGGTGAAGCCGATCGTCGCCCTCGAGGCCACGGCGGTGGAGGGCGTGCTGCACGGCTGCATCATCCCGGTGTTCTACGGGGCGATGCCCAACTTCGGCCTCTACGCGCAGCCGGACGGGCCGTACGCGAACCCCGCCGACCTGCTCCCCAGGGGGGAGATCCAGGCGGCACGGGACGTTCAGCTGGAGATCGCCGAGACCTGCCGTGACGACATGCTCTACGTGGCCCGCCACATGGCCGACGTGGGTGCCGACGGCATCAACTTCGACACCACCGCCTCGGCCGGCGACGCCGAGTTCCTCGCCACCCTGCAGGCGGTGGAGGAGCTGGCCGCCACGACGGACCTCGGAATCGAGGTCGGCATGGCGGCCGAGTGCGTGCTCGGCTTCCATGGCCAGCTCCAGTACAAGGGCACGCGCCTGGCCGGCCTCTGGCCCCACCAGCAGGTCAAGGTGGTGGAGCAGGCCGGGGCGCACATCTTCGGCGCCGTGGTCAACACCAACACCCGCCGCTCGACGCCCTGGAACGTGGCCCGCGCCGTGACCTTCGTCAAGGAGTGCTCGCGCGTGGCGGAGATCCCGGTGCACGCCAACGTCGGCATGGGCGTCGGCGGCGTGCCGATGTTCGAGGTGCCGCCGGCCGACGTGCTCACGCGAGCCAGTGCCGCGATGGTCGAGGTCGCCCGGGCCGACGGGTTGTAGGTGGGCACGGGCGATCCCTACGGGATGTCCATCAGCCACGCGATCGCCTCGGGCATGGGGGGCATCCGCACCACCGGAGATCTGGTGGCCAGGATGCAGCTCCGCGGGATGAGGCTCCCGGAGGCCAAGAAGTACGTCGCCGACAAGCTCCACGTGAGCGTCTTCGACCTCACCGACTCGACGGTGATGAGAGGGCTGCGCCAGGAGCTCGACATCGGCGTGATCACGGCCGTGCCGGGCTGCGCCAAGGGCCTCGAGGCCAAGGTGCGCATCGCCGACCTGCTGGACATCGAGATCAACTGCGTCAAGCGGCTGCGCGACAAGTCGGCGAAGGTCGTGGTCGGCTGAGGCGTTCGCGGCGGCGACGGTGAGACGTTGCCCCGCGCAGGGCGAGCGATCGTGGACAACGCTCGGCTGAGGGCTGGAATGGGAAGGCCCCACTCCCGGCCCTCGCGGCGGCCTGGTCGCCCTGCGCCGGCCCGGGCCGCCCGGTCGCACCGCCGCCCTCTCCTTCGTCCATTTTGTGGAACCGGCGGGAGTACCTGTTGCCTCACCTAGGAAGGTACTCCTACGGTGCTTCGGTGCCTCAGAAGAAAGGTACCCATGGTCAGGCGGAGGCCGCCACCTCCTTTCCTCTCGTCGTCATCTTCAGAGAACACATCCGTGCGAGCTTCTTCTGGTGATCGGTGAGGCGTCGGCGTAGGGCCGCCGGGTGGAGCGCAAGGTGCTCGTCTTCGAGGCGCGCCGCCGTCGCTTCGTCGAGGGCGCCAGGGCCAGCAGCCGCTCGTGCGGCGCCGCTGCCCTCTCGTAGCGGCTGGAGATCTTGGCGCCCGCGCGCTGCTTGGTGAGCTGCTTCCCAGACGGCAGGAATAAGTATTGTGCAATCACGCACAATGGTGTACTGTGCTTGTGAAATGTAGGACAAGCCTTGGACACAGGCGCGTCGCAGGTCCACCGCCACGCAGACGACCGGGGTGTTGACGCGTGAAGCCCAGTCTGGGCGCAACCCAGCGTCAAACTAACCACTTCGTAGCTGAACGATCGCCTGATTCAGATAGCCGCAGGCATGGGTGACGGTCGGCGCAATCCCGATGGGCGTGGTCGTCGCGATGATGGTCGTGCTGACCAATGCGATCCCAGGTCGCTCGTGCACTACTGCCCTCCGTAACCCCATCTGCCGCACCGACTCTGGGGGTTCGTGTGCGGCTTTCCCTCCATTCGTTCATTGTGAAAGGGGGTGCGCTCATGGAACTGACAAGGCGCGAATTCTTCAAGATGACCGGAGCAGTGCTGATGGTGACGACGACGTATGAGTTCGCTCGTCAATCGCCTGCACTGGCGGGAGAACCGGAGGCGGGATGGAAGCTCGTCGACGTCAGGGAGACCCCGACCATCTGCTGCTACTGTGGCTGCGGGTGCGGCGCCATCGTCTCGGTCCGAGACGGCGAGCTCATCAACATCGAGGGCGACCCGGATCATCCGATCAACCGTGGCAGCCTGTGCGCGAAGGGCTCCGCGCAATTCGGCCTCCGCTCCATCTACGACCCGGAGAGCGGCGAGAGGATGCTCAACCCGAATCGGCTGACCAAGCCGATGGTGCGTCGCCCGGGTTCCGGCTCCTGGGAGGAGCTCTCGTGGGAGCAGGCGATCGACGAGATCTCGAGGCGCATCAAGGCGACGCGCGACGCCAACTACGAAGAGGTCGCCGACGGCGTGACGGTCAACCGCTGCGAGGCCATCGCGAGCCTGGGCGGCGCGGCGCTCGACAACGAAGAAGGCTATGTGCTCCAGAAGCTGATGCGCGGGCTCGGCGTCACCTTCCTCGAGCACCAGGCTCGCGTGTGCCATAGCTCCACGGTCGCTGGACTTGGCGGCACGTTCGGCCGCGGCGCGATGACGAATCACTTCTGCGACTTGAAGAACGCCGACGTCGTCATGGCGATCGGCTCGAACAACGCCATGAACCACCCTGTCACCATGGAATGGGTGCAGGAAGCGCGGGCCAAGGGCGGCAAGTACATCGTGGTCGATCCTCGCTTCACCCGCAGCGCGGCGGTGGCCGACATCTACGCTCCACTGCGCTCGGGCACCGACATCGCCTTCTTCGGCGGTCTCGTCAACCACATCATCGAGAACGGGCTGTGGCAGAAGGAGTACGTCGCCCAGTACACGACGGCGTCCTTCCTGGTCTCTCCCGATTTCGCCTTCGACGAGGCGACCGGACTCTTCTCCGGTTGGGATGACGAGACGCAGGCCTACGACCCTGCGACCTGGGGGTACCAGATCGCGAGCGAAGAGCCTTGGGACACGTCGCCGACCGGTCCCTACGCCTGGACCACCAAGCCGGGCGTGCCGAAGTTCGCCCCGGGTGTCAACAAGGTCGCCAAGACAGACCCGACGATGAGGGATCCTGACTGCGTGTGGCAGCTGCTCAAGAGACACTACGCCCGCTATACGCCCGACATGGTCTCTCGCGTCACCGGATGCCCCGCAGACAAGCTCGCCGAGGTCTGGGACGCGTTCGCGTCGAGTGGCAAGTCCGAGAAGAGCGGCACGATCCTCTACGCGATGGGTCAGACCCAGCACACGAACGGCTCCGAGAACGTCCGCGCCATGGGAGTGGTCCAGGCGCTTCTCGGCAACATCGGCGTCGCCGGCGGCGGCATCAACGCCCTTCGCGGCGAGTCGAATGTTCAGGGCTCGACCGACGTTGCGCTGCTCTGCCATATCGTGCCGGGCTACATGGCAGCGCCGGTGGCGGCCAAACACCCGACCCTGCAGGCGTGGCTCGAGTCGGAGACCCCCGCGAGCGGCTACTGGGCCAACAAGCCCAAGTTCCTCGTCAGCCTGCTCAAGGAGGTCTACGGCGACTACGCCACCGTCAAGAACGACTACGCGTACGGCATGCTGCCGAAGCTCAATGCCGAGAACCATACGCTGATCGGCATGTTCGAGGCGATGGACAAAGGCGTGGTCAAGGGCATGATGCTGTGGGGTCAGAACCCGGCGGTGAGCGCGCCGAACGCGGACTTCGCGCGTTCCGCAATGAGCAAGCTGGACTGGCTCGTGGCGGTGGACCTGTGGGAGACGGAGTCGGCGGGCTTCTGGAAGGCCCCCGGCGTCGCCGCGGCCGCCGTCCAGACCGAGGTCTTCATGCTTCCGGCGGCCGTCAGCTACGAGAAGCAGGGCTCGGTGTCCAACTCCGGCCGCTGGATCCAGTGGCGTTGGAAGGCGATCGACCCACCGGGAGAAGCCCGTGCCGATCTCGAGATCGCCCACCAGCTCTTCAAGTCGCTCAAGGAGATGTACGAGGCCGAGGGCGGCCCGAACCGCGAGCAGATCACCGAGCTTCATTGGCCCTACGAGAGCGAGGGGCACGCCGACGTCACCAAGGTCGCGCGAGGCATGAACGGTTACACGGTCGTCGACGGCAAGCTCATCCCCAACTTCCCAACGCTCGCGGCCGACGGCTCGACTGCCTGCGGCCTGTGGATCTACGCGGGCTACTACGCGAACAACGAGGCTCCCGACGATCCGGCCAAGCAAGCGACCGGGACGCGCGACAGAAGCGTCGATCCCGGCGACCTGGGCCTGTATCCCATGTGGACGTGGGCCTGGCCGCTGAACCGACGCATCATCTACAACCGCGCCTCGGCCGACATCAACGGACGCCCCTGGAACCCCGCCAGGACACTTGTAGCCTGGAAGGGCTCAGCGTGGAAGAACAACGACGTCCCGGACTTCGTGTGGAAGACGGTGCTGCCCGACGGGACCGAGGAGATGGTCCCGCCGAACAACAAGGCGTTCATCATGACCTCGGAACTGAGCGCCCGCCTCTTCTCCACCAGCATGAAGGACGGCCCGTTCCCGGAGCACTACGAGCCGTTCGAGTCTCCGGTCGCCAACTTGCTGAACGGCTGCCAAGCCGACCCGGCGCTCACCTTCGGCAGCGCCGCGTCGGTCAAGCCCGGCGACGCCGCCCAGTACCCGATCGTCTGCACGAGCTTCCGGCTGACTGAGCACTGGCAGAGCGGCAGCATGACCCGCAACATCCCGTGGCTGGTCGAGGCGATACCCCGCATGTTCGTCATGTTGTCGGTTGAGCTCGCCGCAGAGAAGCGGATCGCCGACGGCGACTGGGTCAAGGTCTTCAACAACCGCGGCGCGGTGGAGATGTACGCGCTGGTCACGCCTCGACTCAAGCCTTTCCGGGTCGACGGCAAGACCATCCACGAGATCGGCATGCCGTGGCACTGGGGCTACGCGTCGGGTCTTGCGACGGGCGCCATCGCCAACGACCTGTCGCCGAACGTCGGCGACGCGAACACCTCGATTCCCGAGTACAAGGCCTTCCTTGTCAACGTCGAGAAGGCATAGGGGGGACCGATGACTCAGATCGCGATTCTCTACGATTCATCCAAGTGCGTCGCCTGCAAGGGATGCCAGGTCCAGTGCAAACAGTGGAACATGTTGCCGTCTCCGCTCGGTAAGAACGTCGAGGAGTTCTCCAGCAGCTATCAGAGCATGCCCGACTTGAACGGTGACACCCGCCTCATCGTCACCTACGACGAGGCGGGGACCGCCGGTGGCGTCGAGTGGGCGTTCGGTCGACGCTCCTGCTTCCACTGCAGCGAACCGGCATGCATGGCGGTCTGTACGGGTTCGGCGATCAGCCAGCTCCCAGACGGCACGGTGATGCAGGACAAGACGAAGTGCGTGGGCTGCAAGTACTGCATGGCGGCCTGCCCCTTCGGGACCCCCCAGTGCCGTGACTCGCTGGGCGTCGCCGACAAGTGCAATTTGTGCTCCGATCGGGTGGCCATGGGCCGCGAGCCCGCGTGTGTGCAGACGTGCCCGGCGGGAGCCATGACCTTCGGACCCAGGGACGAGATGGTCGCCGCGGGCAAGAAGCGGGTCCAGGCGCTCAAGGCCGAAGGCTTCGGCAAGGCCGAACTGTACGGCGAGACAGAGATGGGCGGCATGCACGTCCTCCACGTCGCGAAGTTCGGACTTGAAGCGCACGGCCTTGTGAGGAACCCTTCGCAGTCCGACGCGGTCTCTCTCTTCGATATCCTCAAGCCGCTGGCGGGCCTGAGCGTCGCCGCCGTCGTCGGCGGGCTGGCAGTCTCGTTCGTGACCGGCATCGGCTACGAGAAGGACGAGCTCCACGCGGAAGGCGTCACGAAGGAGGAGGAGGAGTAGATGACCCGCTACATCCAGCGACACAGCCTGGTGGCTCGGTGGGTCCACGGCATCGTGGCCGCCTCGTGTCTCACGCTGATCGTCACCGGACTCGTGCTGTTCATCCCAGGGGTCCCTGAGGCGCTCGGGGTGGCGACGGTGCAGCTTACTCGCGACTTGCACCGCGTGTTCGCGGTGGCGTTCATGGCTGTGCCGTTGATCGGCATCGCCATAGCTCCCAAGGGATTCGTGCACTTCGTGAGGAACCTGTTCTCCCGCTGGGATGCGGACGACAGGAAGTTCATGCGGCTGTTCCCCAAGTATCTGTTCTCCTGCAAGAGGACACACATGCCCAAGCAGCACGAGCTCAAGTCGGGTCAGCGGTTCATCGATGTCGTGATGATCGGAGCGTCGATCCTCATCGCGCTGACGGGCGTCGTGCTCTGGGCCGGCGGCGGGTCCGTGTCCGCCGCCGTGTTCAGTTGGAGCCTGCTGCTGCACGACGTCTCCTGCATCGTCATCGTCGTCGGGTTGCTCGGCCACGCGTACTTGGGCACCGGTATCTTCCAGCCCTATCGCGGCCTCTGGCGCCTGATGTTCGGCAACGGACGGGTCTCCGAGTCCGACGCGCTCTACCATTGGGGTTACTGGGCCGAAGAAGAGCTCGCCAGCGGCAGGAACGTGGTGGAGAAGTAGCGCCCGGCCAGGCGGTCGGCACGGCCGGGACGAGGGGAGCCGGGCCCAGTGGGCCCGGCTCCTTCGTCGGGGCGCCGGCTTCCGCCGAGCGCCCCACCCAGGGCATCAGGAGGGGACGTGAGGGACGACGACATCAACCAGGCTGTCGAGGCCTATCTCGAGACCGCCGATGGCGCGACGGCGGCGCGCTTGCGCTTCCTCAAGGGGCTGTGGGACATCCAGCGCGAGATCGAGGCGAGCGCGCCGGTCTCTGTGGCCCCCGATGCCCCCGCGGCACAGAGGGCTCTCGCCCTGGGACAGCCGCTGTTCTGGGTGATGGAGCCGGAAGTACCCGCCAAAGACTACCGGGCAGTCGTCAATCGGATAGCGGCGCACGTCGCCGATGAAGCCGGATTGGACCTTAAGCAGTCCAGCGCCCTGCGCGAGATCGATTTCGTCGCGGCCCTCCCCGATCGCCACATCGCCGAAGCGGCGCGCGACTCCCAGGCGTTCGTGGACCAGGCCTCCGAGGCGTTGCGAGCGCAATCGGACGGTGCGGTGTCGCATGCCACCGTGGCGTTCATACTCCTGTCGGCGCTCACCCCGTTCCTCACCGAGGCATCGGCCGCGGCGCTGGCATCCCTCGGCGACTGCCAGTGGGAGAAATGGGGCTCCGGCACCTGTCCGGTGTGCGGTTCGCCCTCGTCGCTGGGATACATCACCGAGAGCGCGCAGGCGCGAGCCAGCGAACGTCGCCTCTGGTGTCCACTGTGCCGTGCCGACTGGGGCTTCGCCCGCATGCGCTGCGTGCGCTGTGGAACGCGGGCGGTCGCGAAGCTCCACTACACGTATGAGGAACGCGACCCTGCGCACCGGGTGCACCTGTGCGATGAGTGCCATGGCTACCTCAGGGTCGTCTTCGAGGACGAGCTGGACAAGCCATTGTCGATGGTGGTCGAGGAGGCGGTCTCCATTGCACTCGATGCCATCGCCCTCGCCCAGGGGTACACGCCGACTGGCGACGGCGGTCAGAGCGCCGCAGTATCCTGACGCTCGATCGCGTGACGACTGAGACCGCACAGCCCGGGGTCGGGCGCTGCCACAGTCCTCGTAGGGTCTTGTCGCGCGGCCGCCGAGTCGCTGGTGCGGCGCTGCTCACCTCACCCGCGAGCCCGTCGAGCAGCCCCACATGGTCCGGGCGGACGTGCCGTTGAGGCTGATGAACGTACGCTCATGCAGACCGCGCCACCTCGCTGCCGCGGCCTGCCGGCGCCCTGCTCACATCGGCGACCCAGGCCAGACTGTGGGCTGAGGCGTCCGGCTGTTCCACATGATCTAGCATGCCAATGATGAGCTCCGGCGACGGCGAGTCGGACAAGTCGACCTTCCTCCTCTCGGGCTACGCGCGGCTGGCGCAGGACGTCTTGCAGCAGGCGATCTGCAAGCGGGTCGGCGTGGTCCTGCTGGTCGACGACGGCGGGTCATCGTGGGATGCACCTCGTCGCTCATCATGGACGTGGCGCGCGACTTCTTTCCGTGCCTGCTGACCGGTCACAACGTCCTCAGCGAGCGGCGCGAGATCGAGGCGTTGATGCGCTACCGCGGCGACTCGTTGGGCGCCCTGATCTCGGCTCTGCACAGGGTCTTCGAGGCCGTCGACCAGTCGCCGCTGGTGCCCGGCGGACCGCCGGTTGCTCCACCTTGGCGAGCGGTCCCGGCTTGCGCCACGTCGCCTTCGCGGTATGATGAGCGCGCTGCACACAGAGCCGCAGACGGGCGCCGCTCCGCCCGCTGATCGTAGGCCTGGACCCCCAGCGAACGCCTCGGCGTCCCCTGGGGGTCTCGTCGTTTCCGGGGAGGAGGCCGAGCCGGTGTGCCGGAGGCGCCGCTCCGCGGCCCCGCCGGCCCCGGGCCAACGGCAATCAGGTTTCCGAAGGAGGGGACTGCATGGACTTCCGCTACACCACCGAGCAGGAGATGTACCGCCAGGCCATCCGCGAGTGGCTGGTCAAGAACCTCGAGCCGCGCGCCCGCGCCATCGACGAGGCCGAGGACGGCATCCCCACCGACATCACGGCGGGCATGGCCGAGCTCGGCATGTTCGGCGTGACGATCCCCGAGGAGTACGGCGGCATGCCGCTCCCCGACGACGAGCGCCTCATCTACGCGATGATCACCATCCAGGAGATCGCCCGCGCCGACCTCAGCATGAGCACCCCCGTGTACTCGCTGCTCACGATCGGCTGGTCGTACATCATCGATCGCTACGGCAGCGAGGAGCTCAAGCGGGAGGTGCTCCCGGCGGCGGCCGCCGGCAAGGCCTTCGTGGGCATCAACACCACGGAGCCCGGCGGCGGCAGCGACCTGGGCGCCATCAAGACCATCGCGCCGTGGGACGAGGCCAAGCAGGCCTTCATCCTCAACGGCGAGAAGGCCTACGTGAGCGGCCCCAAGGAGTGCGCCAAGTGGGGTCCGCCCAGCGGCCACTGCACGCTCGTCAAGACCGACCCCGGCCAGGGCCACAAGGGCATGACCTTGATCTGGGTGCCGGCTCACCTGGACGGCATCAGCTACACCACCTACAAGGACATGGGCCGCATGGGCCTCAGCACCGGCGGCTGGATCTACAAGGACGTGGAGCTGCCCCGGAAGTACGTGCTCGGTGAGGAGGGCAAGGGCTTCTACGTGAACATGGACGGTTTCAACGCCGCCCGCGTCCTCGTGGTCGCCGCCTGCCTCGGCGGCGCCGAGAAGGCGCTCGAGATCAGCGGCGAGTACACGGCCCAGCGCACCACGTTCGGCAAGCCGCTCGGCAAGTGGGAGGGCATCAGCTTCGAGATGGCCGACGACTACATGCAGCTCGACATGCTCAAGCTCAACCTGCTGCGCGGCGCCTGGATGATCGGCCAGGAGCACACCAACCCGGGCCAGTTCGGCCGCAAGGACATCAACAAGGTCATCAGCACCTGCAAGTGCCTCGCCCCGGCGCTCGCGCACGACATCGCCCGGCACGGGATGATGTACCACGGCGCCTTCGGCTACACCAAGGAGACGCCGCTCGAGATGTTCCTCCGCGGCGTCATGAGCTACGAAGTGGGCGCCGAGGGCGGACTGATGATCATGCGCGGCATCATCGCCCGCGACCAGTGGGGCGACACCCACAACCCGTTCAAGGAGTAGCCAGCGTAGCCGGGCTGACGCCGGGTGCGGCGAAGCGGCACCCGACTTGGACGCGTGAAGACTGACCGGCCGGAGGGAGGCCGCCATCATGGAGCAAGTCGAATGCATCGTCGTCGGGGGCGGCCTCGCCGGCCTCTCGGCGGCCTACGGCCTGGCCGCGGCCGGCGCCGAGGTGATGGTGCTCGAGCGTGGCGACTACGCGGGCGCCAAGAACGTCACCGGCGGGCGCCTGTACGTGAAGCCGATCCGGCGCCTGTACCCGGAGCTCTGGGGCGAGGCGCCGTACGAGCGGCCGGTCGCCCGCGAGCTCGTGACGCTGATGGGCGACGGCGCCCACACCACGCTCGAGATCGCCTCCGATCGGTTCACCGGCGCGCAGCCGCAGAGCTACACGGTGCTGCGCGCCCGCCTCGACCGGTGGCTCGCCGAGAAGGTCACCGAAAAGGGCGGCATGGTCGTCCCCAACATGAAGGTGGACGAGCTGCTGCGCAAGGACGGCCGCGTGGTCGGCATCCGCGCCGGTGAGGACGAGATCGGCGCCCAGGTCGTGCTGGTCGCCGAGGGCGTGCTGCGCCTGCTGAGCAAGGAGGCGGGCCTCGCGGCCGAGCCGCAGGCGAGGCGGCACGCCGTCGGCTATAAGGAAGTGATCGAGCTGCCCGCCGGGGTCATCGAGGACCGCTGGCACCTGAACCCCGGCGAGGGCGCCGCCCAGCTCTTCATGGGCGCCTGCACCAAGGGCATGATGGGCGGCGCCTTCCTCTACACCAACAAGGAGAGCATCTCGCTCGGCATGGTGGTGGGCATGGAGGCGCTGCGCACGCGGCGCGACGGCACCGAGAGCTGGCAGCTCCTCGACGAGTTCAAGGAGCTGCCGCAGGTCCGGCCGCTGGTCGCCGGCGGCACCGTCGCCGAGTACTCGGCCCACGCGGTGCCCGAGGGCGGCATCAGCCAGGTGCCCAAGCTCGCCGGCGACGGGTACCTGGTGGCCGGCGACACGGCCGGGCTCAGCCTTAACGCGCTCATCTCCGTGCGCGGCATGGACTTCGCCATCGCCAGCGGCTATTACGCGGCGCAGGCGATCCTCAAGGCGCGCGCGGCCGGGGACTTCTCGGCCGCCGGCCTCGCGAGCTATGAGGCGGCGCTGCGCGAGAGCTTCGTCCTCAAGGACCTCGAGGCGGCGCGGGCCATCCCCGGCGTGCTGGAGAACCCGCGCCTCTTCACGCACTACCCCGCGGCCGTCTCGCGCCTCCTGGAGAGCGTCTACACGGTCGGCGAGCAGCCGCAGGAGGGCCTGGTCAAGACGCTCAGGAAGGGCGTCAGGCGCGACTTCCTCAACGTGGCCACGGCGCGCGACGCCTGGACGATGCGGAAGATCTGAGAGGGGGAGCCATGCCGATGAAGATCGACGCCAAGCTCGGCCTCGACGTCTTCAAGCTCGACAAGGAGCCGCACATCGTCATCGACACCGAGGTGTGCGCCCGCGTCTGCACCGACGAGGCCTGCGTGTACGTGTGCCCCGCCGACCTCTACGAGCGCGACGACCAGGGCCGGATGACGGTGAACTGGGAAGGCTGCCTGGAGTGCGGCACCTGCCTGATCTGTTGCGACCACCGGGCCCTCACGTGGCAGTACCCGCGGGGGCCGTTCGGGGTGCAGTACCGGATGAGTTGACCGCGGACCGCCGCCGGTGCACCGCGCCGCGGCGCTGAGGAAAGGGGCGACCGCGTGGAGATCGTCGTGTGCGTGAAGACCAACCCGGACCTGCAGATGGTCCGCGTGAAGAACCGCGAGGCGGTGCTCGACGGCGTGCCGTACAAGCTCGGCGACCTCGAGAAGAACGCCCTCGAAGCGGCCGTCGTGCTGCGCGACGCGGCCGGTGGCAAGGTCACCGCGCTGTGCCTGGCGGAGGGCGACCGCAAGGCCGCCGAAGGCATCAAGGTGGCTCTGGCGATGGGCGCCGACGAGGCCGTGGTGGTCGACGACCCGGCCCTGGCCCAGCCGGACCAGGCGGCGGTGGCGGCAGCGCTCGCCGCCGCCGTCAAGAAGCTCGGGGCCTGTGACCTGTTGCTCTTCGGCGAGGGCTCGACCGACAACTACACCGGCCAGGTGGGGCCGCGGGTGGCCGAGCTCCTCGGCCTGCCGCAGATCGGCTACGCGCGCAAGGTCGAGGTGATCGGCGGCGCCGTGCGCTGCGAGCGCAGCATGGACGATCTGCTCGAGACGCTCGAGGCACCGCTGCCGGCCGTGGTCACCGTGGTGAGCGAGATCAACGAGCCGCGCATCCCCGGCCTCATGCAGATCATGAAGGCCAAGAGCAAGCCGCTCCAGGTGTGGGCCCTGGCCGACCTCGGGCTCGACCCGGCGGCCGTCGCGCCCCTGCGCGAGATCGTCAGCAACCTCGCGGAGGAGCAGGACCGCAAGCACATCCTGTTCGAGGGCACCGCGGCCGAGCAGGCCGACGCCTTCGTCAATGCCCTCATCAACGAAGGCGTCCTGGGGAGGTAGCGATGCCCGAGCTGCTCGTCTACAGCGAGAGAGTCGATGCCGCCCGCGAGCTGGTCGCCGGCGGCAGGGAGTTGGCGGCGGCCCTCGGCCTCGGCGTGAGCGCCGTGGCCCTGGGGCCGGGCGCCGGAGCCGCGGCGAGCGAGCTCGCCGCTGCCGGCGCCGACACCGTCTACGTGAGCGAGGCCGCCGCCTTCGAGGGCTGGCCGGCCGACGCCGTGGCCGCCGGCCTGGCACAGGTGGCGGCGCGGGCCGGCGCGGCCGTGGTGCTGATCGGCAGCACGCGGCGCGGCAAGGAGACGGCGCCGCGCCTGGCGCAGAAGCTCGGCGCCGGCTGCGTCACCGACGTGAGCAGCCTGGGGGCCGACGCCGGCGAGCTGCTTGCCGGCCGCTACGCCTACGGCGGCGCCACGGTGGCCCGCGAGAGGCTTACGAGCGCGGTCAAGGTGTACGCCGTGATGCCGAAGACGTTCAGCGCCGAGGGCGCTAGCCCCGGGGCGGGCACCGTGGTGGCCGCGGAGCTCAACGCGAGCAGCGCCGTCAAGCTTGTAGACCGCCGCCCCAAGGAGGGCGAGCACGTCGACCTCGACGCGGCGCCGCTGATCGTCGGCCTCGGCCGCGGCTTCAAGAGCCGCGACGACCTGGCCCTGGGCGAGCGCCTCGCCGCCGCCCTCGGGGCCGTGGTGGGTTGCACCAAGAGCCTGGCCGACTTCGAGTGGCTGGGCGAGGATCGCATCATCGGCCTTTCGGGCGCCAGGACGGCCCCCGACCTGTACCTCGGCGTCGGCGTCTCGGGTCAGATCCAGCACACCGTGGGCGTGGCCGGGGCCAAGCTCATCGCCGCCGTGAACAAGGACAAGGAGGCGCCGATCTTCGCCCTGGCCGACTACGGCATCGTCGGCGACCTCTACGAAGTGGTGCCGGCGCTCACGGAGCGCCTCGAGGGCGTCTGACAGGATCGCGGCCCCGCCCACCCCGCGCTCAGCCCTCCGCCGCCTCCGCGCCGGACCCCTGACGGGCCCGGCGCCTCACGAGCCGCAGCCCGAGGCCGTCGGCGTAGCGGGTCAGCAGCGGTCCGCTGACCGCCGTGAGCAGCACGTAGGTGGCGGCCAGTGGAGCCAGGCGCGATTCCGTGCCGGCGGCGACGCCGAGGCCGGCGATGACGATCGAGAACTCGCCGCGCGCGATCAGCGCCGTGCCCGCCCGCAGGCGGCCCGGCACGGCGCTCACCCGGCGCGCGGCGAGCCACCCGGTGAGCAGCTTGGTCCCCGAGGTCACCGCCCACAGGATGGCGGCGACGCCCAGTACTCCGGGGATCGAGCGGACGTCGATCTGCAGCCCGAACGAGACGAAGAAGATGGCGGCGAAGAGGTCGCGCAGCGGGCTCATCAGCTCGCGGGCGCGGTGCGCCAGGGTGCCCGAGAGGGCGAGCCCGACGAGGAACGCCATGACCGCCGCCGACACGCCGATGAGCTCCGCCGCCCCGCCGGCGATCATGAGCAGCCCGACCACCGTGAGCAGGACCACCTCGCTCTTGGGGTGAGCGATCCGGCGGCTGAGGAGCTGGCCGTGCCGGCCGGCGGTCACAAGGGCGACGACCGCGAGACCGCACGCCGCGAAGGCCAGGGCCAGCCCGCGCAGCAGGCTGCCGCCGGCGAGCAGTACCGCGACCAGCGGCAGATACGGCGCCATGACGAGGTCCTCGATGACGAGCACCGAGAGCACCGAGGGCGTCTCGGAGTTGCCCAGCCGGCCGAGGTCGTCGAGCACCTTGGCGACGATGCTCGACGACGAGATGTAGGTGACGCCGCCGAGCAGCAGGGCCGGCAGGGCGTCCCAGCCGAGCGCCAGCCCGACGAGGAGCCCGGGCGGGAAGTTGAGGACGAGGTCGGCGACCCCCGTACCAAGGCCGCTGTGCAGGCTGCGGACCACGTCGCCGGCCGTGTACTCGACGCCGAGCATGAAGAGGAGGAGCATGACGGCGATCTGCGACTCGATGACGATGATCCCGGAATCGATGTCGGGCGGGGCGAAGAAGCCGATCGCGAGGCCGGCGAGCAGGTAGAAGGGGATCGGGGAGAAGCCGGTGCGAGCCGCGACGCGCGCCAGCACCGCCAACGCCAGCAGGACGGCGCCCACCTCGAGGAGGAAGCCCGCGCCGCCTGCCGTGGTCGCGAGCACCGCCGGCGCCTCGTCAGACGCTGCGCAGCAGGGTCGCCATGGCCTCCACGCCCTCGGGGGTGCCGACCACGACAGCCACGTCGCCCGGTTGCAGGGTGAACACGGACGGGGGCGCCGGGATGGTCGTCTCGCCGCGGACGACGGCGACGATGGTGGCCGCGTGCTGGTCGAGATGCTCGATGTCGTACACCGAGCGACCGACGCAGCGCGACTCCGCGTGCGTCGGCAGCCAGTCGATGGTCAGGCCCTGCGTCGACAGGCGCATCGAGGTGACCTCCTCGGTGACCTGCGACTGCCCGAGGATCTCGGCCAGCGAGCGGGCGTCCTCTTTGGCCAGGCGCAGCACCTCGTGGCAGGCGTCGGGGTCCTGCTTGCTGCAGACGAGGAGCTCGCTGCGCCCGCTGCGATGGTTGACCACGACGACCCGGTCGCCTTCGCGCGTCGTGAAGTCGAAGCGGATGCCGACGCCCGGAAGGCTCGTCTCATTGACGGTTCCCATGGCGCTAGTCTACCCCCGAAGGCCGCGTACGCGACTCCGCCGGGCTCAGCGGGGCACCGGCCCCGGCGCGGCGGTGAGTCGTGTTGACAGCGGGAGGAGCGCCGTCCAATATATTGGCACGGCGGGGCCGGCGGCGCGGAGCGCCGCGAGAGCCGATCGCGTCGAGGCTTACGTGTTCGTTCGGACGTGGCCGCAGGCGGGCACGGGAGGCAGAGTCGATGGCTGAGAGATCGTTGGACGGCGAGGGTAGCGACGTGACGGTGGCCCTGCAGGGGCCGGTCGCGACCGCCTCCTACAGCCGGATCACGGTCGACGTCGAGAAGTGCGTGGGTTGCCGGATCTGCGAGCTCGCCTGCTCGCTCAAGAACTACGGGGAGTGCAACCCCTCGCGGGCGCGCATCTTCATCGTCCGCGACGAGGACGGCGGCGCGGTCGCCACCATCCCCGTGCTGTGCCAGCAATGTGAGGATGCCCTGTGCGTGGCGATGTGCCCTGCCGCGGCCCTGGGCCGCAACGCGGCCACGCACGCGGTGGTCGTCGACCCGGACAAGTGCCTCGGGTGCCGCACGTGCGTGGAAGTCTGTCCCTTCGGGGGACCCTCCGTCGACCCGCGCACGGGGAAGTCGGAGAAATGTACGCTCTGCGACGGGGACCCTGCGTGCGTCAAGGTGTGCCCCGAGTCAGCGCTCGCGTTCGTGAGCGCTGAGGAGGAGGGCCTGCACCGCAAGCGGGCGGGCGCGGCGAAGTACCTCGACCACCTGCGCTCGGTGGCGTCGGGTCCCGGGCCTCATTCCTCGCCACAAGGAGCGGCGTGATGGCGAATCTGTACGGCGGCAAGATCCTCTTCGCGGACCTCACGCACAACGTGGTGAGGGTCGTGCCGACGGCGCACTACGCTCCGCTGTACATCGGCGGGAGGGGGATCAACGCCCGCCTCCTCTATGAGAACGTGGACGCTCAGACAGACCCCCTCGGCCCGGAGAACGTCCTGCTCTTCGGGACGGGCCCACTCTCCGGGACCCTCTTCCCCGGCAGCAGCCGCACGGACGTCATGTGCAAGTCGCCGGTGACGGGCTTCATCGGCGACGCCAACATGGGCGGCAACTGGTCGGCTGAGCTCAAGCATGCCGGCTGGGACCACGTCGTGCTCCAGGGCAAGGCAGCTCAGCCCGTCTACCTGTACATCCGCAACGACAAGGTCGAGATCCGGGACGCCCGCCACCTCTGGGGGCTCGACAACTATGCGGCCCATCGGTGCATCAGGGAGGAGCTGGGCAGCGAGGTCAAGGTGGTCGGCATCGGGCCTGCGGGTGAGAACCAGGTGACGTATGCCAACGTCTTCAGCAGCCTCGCGAACCCCGCCTCCCGCACCGGGAACGGCGCCGTGATGGGCTCGAAGAACGTCAAGGCCATCGCCGTGCGCGGCACGCAGGGCGTGCAGGTCGCCGATCCGGAGGCCTTCTTCGCGGCCTGCGTCGCGGCGCAGCGGGTCGTGACCGGCTCGGCGTACTATCCGCACGTCCACGAAGTCGGGGCTTCGGACAGCAATACCGCCTATGTCCGCTCGGGGGTGAAATGGGGGCAGACCGAGCAGTTCCCGGCGTGGGAGAGCAGTTGGGACTGGGCCCCCTTCTGGAAGCAATACGGCGCCGGGCGGACGGGTTGCACCGGGTGCCCCGTCCAGTGCATGGAGGCCTATCGCCTGCCGAGCGTGGGCGCCTCGGTCATCTCCTGCGACCTCTACACGGCCTTCTCCGCGGGCCTGGCCAACGAGGATCTCGAGCTGTGGTTCAAGATGGTGCTCGAGTGTCACAAGCAGGGCATCGACGAGGCGTCGGCGGCCATGGTCATCCACTGGCTCATGGAGCTCTGGGACCTGGGGATCATCGACGCGTCGCTCACGGACGGCCACCAGATGGAGTGGGGGAACCGCGAGGCCATCGAGGGCACCTTCTTCAGCATGGTGCACCGGCGGGGGTTCGGGGACGTCCTCGCCAGGGGCATGAGGGTCACGGCCGACTACCTCGATGCCAAGATACCCAGTGAGCGCAGAGGCGGCCACAGCACCTACTACTACGCGCAGCAGGTGAACAACAACCCCATGTTCGGCCTCACCGACCGGCTGCACTCGCAGGCCCTCGGGTATGCGATCGGGAGGCGCTCCGACCTCATCTCCGACATCGACCCGTACGAGATGACCCTGGCCATGGTGGATTGCGAGCCCCGCTACTCGGAAGAACAGAAGGCCGCCTCCAGCGCGCGACTGCGAGAGGCAGCGGCCGCCCTGGCGGGCATCGACGAGGCCGGCGACATCTTCGGGTACAAGGGCAAGGCGACGCTGGTGCACGACATGGGGATGACGATCGGGGTGGCAGACCTGTGCGGCACGTGCAAGTGGCACACGAAGTTCAACGGCCTGGACGTCGAGCCCAAGGACTATGTCGCCGCCCTGTCCGCGGGGCTGGGCCGCACGGTGACGACAGAGGAGCTTGTCGCGGCATCGTTGCGCATGCGGGACGTCGAGCGGGCCCTCGAGTGCAAGCTGGGCAGGCGCCGGGAGAACGACACGATCCCCGAGCGGGACTTCGACAAGCCGATGGCGCGCGGCTACTGGAAGGGGAGGCCGGGGGTCAGCCGGGACAGGCTCGAGGAGATGAAGTCAGATTACTACACGATCCGGGGGTGGGATCTGGAGACGGGGGTCCCGCTGAAGGAGACCCTCGTCGAGTACGGCCTGGACGACATCGCCGACGACCTCGCTGCTCTCGGCATCCTGCCCGAGGGCGGCTCGTCAGGAGCCGGCGACGAACCGCCGCTGGCCGCGATCCTGACCAAGGAGGACGAGGCGCGCCGCGGCGCGACCGGGCACTCTGCCGTCCGTTCGTAGGGGGGAAGGTGTGATCACGGCGACGGGCAGCTCTGCTCGCCCGAGCCGACGAAACCACGGAGGTGAAGATTGGAGCCCAAGATCCCCACCCGCATGGGTGACGGCTCGCTCGTCGAGATGACCCGCTCCGAGATCAAGGCCGACCTCGAGGCCGGGACCCAGCTCGCGGCGCGGCGGGCCAAGGTCCCGGAGCTCACGCAGGACGAGCTCGACCACCTCCTCGAGATCTACGCCTCGGCGGCCCGCTTCACGGCCGTCGACATCGGCGAGGAGGTCGTCCTCAGTAACGACGGCACCGGCACCAAGCACATCGGCAGCCGGGTCGCCGACCTGCAGAGCTACGAGGCTCTCGTCGGGATCGACCTGCTCGAGTTCTGGCAGATCGACTACTCGTATAAGGCGATCAAGGTCAACGTGGCCCACGAGGGCCAGGGCATGAAGATCGCCCAGAACCTGCTCACCAACCCGGTCCAGTACGGGGCGATGCCCGACCTCGGCCGCTACTCGGCCCCCGACGGCCCGGTCCCCAACTGGTCGGAGCTCCTCCCCCTGGGGAAGATCGACGCCGCCCGCGCCGCCCAGGAAGAGGCCCTCGAGATGCTCCTTGCCGACATCGCCTACGTCGCCGAGCACCTCGTCGAGGCCGGCAGCGACGGGATCGACATGGACACCACCGGGGCGGCCGGCGACGCCGACTTCCTGGCCGCCCTGCGGGCCTCCCGGACCCTGCGCGAGAAGTACCCCCACCTGGGGATCGAGATCGGCATGGCGAGCGAGTTCGTGCTCGGCATGCACGGCCAGCTGACCTTCGACGGCGAGCGCCTCGCCGGGATGTGGCCGGCCGACCAGGTGCGCATGGTCCAGCAGGCCGGGGCCTCGATCTACGGGCCGGCCGTGAACATCAACACCGGTCGCTCGACGGCCTGGAACATCGCCCGGGCGATCACCTTCATCAAGCCGGCCATGGCGGTCGCCGAGATCCCCGTGCACGTCAACGTCGGGATGGGGGTCGGGGGCGTCCCGACCTGCGTCTACCCGCCGGCCGACGCCACGAGCCGGGCCAGCAAGGCCTTCGTCGAGATCCTCAAGATCGACGGCCTCTAGGCGGGCACCGGCGACCCCCTGGGGATGGAGGGGGCCCACGCGCAGGCGTCCGGGATGGGCGGGATGCGGGCGGCGGGAGACCTCGTCGCCCGCCTGCAGATGACCCGGCGGATGCGCCTCCAGGAGGCCAAAGCGTACCTGGCCGCCAAGCTCGGCTGCGCGACCCGCGACCTCTCCGACCCCGTGGCCATGGAGCAGATCCGCCGCGAGAAGGGCTTCGGGACGATCGCCATGACCTCGACGACCCACCCCGGCGAGCCGGGCATGCTCGAGGCCAAGTTCAACATCAGCGAGGCCCTCGCGATCCCGATCAACTGCGTCGAGCGTTTCAAGGAGCGGGCGCGCTTCTAGGCGCGGCCTCCGCGGCCACCCCGGGCGGAGGCCTGCCGGGGGTGGCCGCGGGGCATGCCTCGTCGCGGCGAACGTGACGGACGGGCGGGGCGCCGCGGGGAGTCGCGGCGCCGCAGGCGCCCTGCGATATACTGATGCAGACGGACTCTGGCAGACGTCGCGACTCATCGGGATGCCCGGAGCAGACTGATCGGCCAACGCCCGCCTCGCCCACGCAGGAAAGTTGAGGACTCGTGGCCGAACGCAAGACATCGACACGGAAGACGAGTGGCGCGCGGCGGCCCGGGGGGGGCGGCACGGCCGCGGCCCCGAGCGTTCCGAAGGCAGTGGGGGCGTCGTTGCGGGCGTGGCGCCACGAGTCGGGGCTCAGCATCCGCGAGGTGGCGAAGCTCTCGGGCCTCTCGATGTCGTTCGTCTCTCTGGTCGAGCGAGGCGAGACCGAGATCGCCTTGACCCGGCTCATCCGCCTCACGGACGTGTTCGGCCGCCACGTGTCCGACGTGATGAAAGGCGTCGATGACCCCGCCCGCCAGTCGAGCCCCAAGGTCGAGGCGGACGAGGGGCTCCAGATCCGGGTGCACACCCTCGCCAGCGGCGTCGAGATGGTCTACATGGGCGAGCCCTCGTGGCGCATGCAGCCCTTCGTGATCGCCCTGGAGCCCGGTTCCGTGCACGGACCGGTGAGCCACAGCTACGAAGAGCTCGTCGTGTGCCTGGACGGCGTGGCGACCATGGTGCTCGACGGCTCCCTGGTGTCGCTGCAGCCCGGCGAGGTCATGTACGTGGAGCCCGAGATGCACCACGCCTACGGCAACGCCGGCACCACCCGGGCCCGGCTCCTCGCGGTCGACCTGCGGTCGGACGACGTGCGCACCGTGCTGCGCACCTGGGCGCAGCTCCACCGCTCCATGGGGCCGCGTGGGGCGGGCGCCGGCGAGCCTGCCGCTGGCGGCGATGCCCCGGCGGAGGACGCCCCCGGCTCCGCCCCGGCCGCCG
>JBAZPK010000013.1:0-26244 GCA_041648235.1 Thermoleophilia bacterium | reverse complement strand
GAGGAGCTCAACCGAGGCTGCTGACCAGCGCTGGACGAGTGCGCCGGCGACTATTTCAGCAGCCTGCTAGATGATCTGCCTCACGCTCGCCTCTGCGGCACAGACACGGAGGTTCGCGCGCGTCCTGGCCGGCTTGCTTGAGCCTCCGGCTCTAGTCACCGTCGAAGGCGATCTGGGCACCGGCAAGACGACGCTGGTGCGCGAAGTCCTGAGGGCCCGGGGCGTGCGCGGCGCCGTCACGAGCCCGTCGTTCACGCTCGCGCAGAGCTACCACGGCCGCGCCGGGGAGGACCTGCATCACCTCGATCTGTACCGCCTCAGCCGCGGCTCGGACGCGGACCTGTTCGCCTGGGACGACTACCTGGGGCCGCGCGCCATCACGTTCGTCGAGTGGCCGGCGGCCGGCCGCGAAGCGCTCCCGGCCGCCGAGGTGCGGCTCGAGCTCGAGCACCGCACGCCGCGTAGTCGCCTGGCACGGCTTCACGCGGCACCCGGCTTCGAGCGCGCCGCCGCCGCAGGGGCGGCGGCGCAGGGCATCCGCCTCACAGGGGCTCCGACGGCAGCGGCGGTGGCCCGATGATCCTGGCGCTGGAGACGGCGACGGCGGCGTGCTCGGCGGCGCTCTGCGCCGCCGACGGCTCCGTCGTCGCCGAGGCTGTGGCCCTCGAGGGCCCAGCGCACACGCGGAACCTGCTGCCCGGCGTCCACCGGGTGCTCGAGGAGGCCGGGGCGGGCTGGGCCGACGTCGACACGATCGCCGTCGGCCTCGGCCCCGGCGCCTTCACCGGCCTGCGCATCGGCGTCGCCACGGCGCGCGCCCTGGCCCACGCCGACGGGCGCGCGCGCCTCGCCGGCGTACCCACGACGGCCGCTCTGGCTCTCGCTCTGGCCGCAGCGCCCGAGGCGGTCGCCGCGGCGGCGCCCGGGCCGTTGCTGGTGCCGCTGGTCGACGGCAAGCGCCGCGAAGTGTTCGCGGCCGTCTACGCCGCCGACCGCGGTCGCCTGCGGCTCGTCGAGGATGTCCGGGTGGTACCCGCGGACGAGCTCGCGGCGTGGCTGTCGCGGCTCGGCGACGTGCTCGTGGGCGGCGATGGGGCGGCGCTCTATGCCGGTCTTCTGCCGCCGTCGGCGCGCCGCGCCGCCGGTGTCCCGGCGCCCACGGCGGCGATGGTCGGCCGGGCGGTCGCCTGCGGCGCGCCCGGCCTCGTCCACGGCCCCGGCGCCGTGCTGCCGCTCTACGGGCGCGTTCCCGACGCGACGCCCCTGGCCCCTGCCCGCCCGCCGGAGGCGGGCGCGAGCCCAGTGTCCGCGGCCGCTCCGGCGTCGCCGGGCGGCAAAGCTCGTCGCCGAGAGGTGCCGGCGTGAGTCTCGAAGCCGTCCGCGACGCCTCTCACGTCGCCCGCGTGCGGCCGATGCACTTCACCGACATCGAAGCCGTCACCGCCATCGAGAGCCGCTCGTATTCGTTGCCCTGGGCGATGGGCATCTTCAGCGGTCAGCTGGCGCGCGAGACTGGCCTCGCGCTGGTGTGCGAAGTGGACGGGCGGGTAGCCGGCTACCTCATCGCCGACATGTTCGTCGACGTCTGGCATCTCATGAATCTCTGCGTCGACGGCTCCTACCGGCGTCAGCACATCGCCTCCCAGCTCATCGAGGGGTACTTCGCCATCACCGAGCGCAAGGGCCACCGCGGCCACACCCTCGAGGTTCGCGTCTCCAACACCGGGGCCATCGAGCTCTATCGCAGCTTCGGCTTCGTGGCCACGGGCGTTCGCCCCGGGTACTACAGCGACGACCGTGAGGACGCGGTCATCATGTGGAAGGATTGGGAAGGGGAATCGGCCTGAGCCCGCCCGCGGCCCCACTGCTCTGCATCGAGACATCCTGCGACGACACCAGCGCCGCGGTCGTGCGCGGCCGCGAGGTGCTCTCCTCCATCGTCTCGTCGCAGAACGATCTGCACGCGCGGTTCGGCGGTGTGGTGCCGGAGGTCGCTTCGCGGCGCCACACCGAGCTTGTCGACGACGTGGTAGCCGAGGCCATGAGCGCCGCCGGCGTGGGCTGGGACGAACTTGGCGGCGTGGCCACCACGCAGGGCCCGGGTCTCATCGGCGCCCTGCTCGTCGGCCTGGCGGCCGCCAAGGCCGTCGCCTACCGCCGCCGCCTGCCGCTCACGCCGGTGAACCACATCCAGGGCCACATCGCCGCCAACTACGCGCTCGGCGTCGAGGCTCCGTTCGTGTGCCTGGTGGCCAGCGGCGGCCACACGCTGCTCGCCGTCGTGGAGGTCGGCGTGGAGTACCGGGTCGCCGCGCGGACCCTGGACGACGCCGCCGGCGAGGCCTTCGACAAAGGCGCGCGCCTCCTGGGGCTGGGCTACCCGGGCGGTCGGGAACTGGACCTGCTGGCCGCGCGGGGCGACGCGCGCTTCGTGGTCTTCCCGCGCGCCGTGCGCCGCGGCCGCGACTTCAGCTTCAGCGGCCTGAAGACGGCCCTGCTCTACGACCTCCGCGGCCGCGACGCGGCAGTCCTCGAGGCGCACCGGGCGGACATCGCCGCCTCGTACCAGGCGGCGATCGTCAACCAGCTGGTGGAGAAGACCGTGGCCTGCGCCGTCGGCGAAGGCCTGCGCAGCGTCGCCATCGCCGGCGGCGTGGCCGCCAACTCCGGGCTGCGCGCCGCCTTGGCGGCGCGCTGCGCGGCCGAAGGCCTTCAGCTCTCGCTGCCGCCGCTCAGCCTGTGCACCGACAACGCCGGCATGATCGGCCTTGCGGCCGGCTTCCTGCCGGCGCTCCCCTGGCCCACCTACCTGGCCCTCGATGCCTTCGCCAGTGACGCCGAGGCCAAGGCGGCGCGCCCGCAGCGCCGCTCGCGGCGCGCCTGAACCCGTCTGCTAGACTCGCTCGAGCATGAGACGCAGGCCACAGCCGCTGTCGCCCGGGGAAGCGCCCCCAGAGACGCCGCGCGTCGCCGCCGAGTTCTTCGTCGAGTGCCTCGAGAGCGAAGGCGCCGAATATGTCTTCGGCATCCCCGGCGAGGAGACGCTCGACCTCAGCGAGGCGCTCGACCACTCGGCGCAGATCACCTTCGTCCCGGTGCGGCACGAGCAGGGCGCCGCCTTCATGGCCGACGCCTACGGCCGCCTCACCGGGCGCCCCGGCGTCTGCCTTGCCACCTTGGGGCCCGGCGCCACCAACCTCGCCACGGGCATCGGCGACGCCAACCTCGACAAGGCGCCCCTGGTGGCGCTCACCGGTCAGGTCGAGCTCTCGGGGATGTACAAGGAGACCCACCAGTTCATCGACTCCGTCGAGATGCTGCGTCCGATGACCAAGTGGAACGTGCGCGTCCACGACCCGCGCATGATCGGCGAGGCGGTGCGTAGAGCGTTCAGCACGGCGGCCGCGGAGAAGCCCGGGGCCACGCACCTCGAGCTGCCCCAGGACGTCATGGCTTCCCCGGTCATCGGGCATCCGCTGGCGCGGGCTCCCGTGGCCGTGATCGAGCCCGATGCCGGCGCCTTGCGGCGTGCCGCTCACCTGCTGCAGACGGCGTCCCGGCCGGTGCTCCTGGTGGGCAACGGGGTCGTCCGCCAGGGCGCCTCCCAGGCTCTGCGCGATTTCTGCCGTCAGACCGGCCTGCACGTGATCACCACCTTCATGGGCAAGGGGGTGCTCGACGCCGACGACAAGCACTTCCTGTTCACCGCGGGGCTGCGCAGCCAGGATTACCCGCACGGTCTGCTGGGCCGCGCCGACCTCGTGATGAGCGTCGGCTACGACATGGTGGAGTGGCCGGCGTCGGCGTGGAACCCCGACGGCCGCCAGACGATCATCTGCGTCGACACGGTGCCTCCGGAGATCGACGCCCACTACGTGCCCGAGGTCGAGCTCATCGGCAACCTCGGGCACACCCTCACGCAGCTCGGCTGCCTGCTCTGGAACAAGCCCATGGTGGGCTACGAGGTGCCGCCCTACCGGCGCGCGTTCTCGCGGCTGCTCGAGAGCGGCGCCGACGATGACCGGCTCATCAAGCCGCAGCGCGTGCTGCGCGACCTGCGTGCCGTCCTGGCGCCGGAGGACGTCCTCGTCTCAGACGTCGGCGCCCACAAGCTCTGGGTGGCGCGCTTCTGGGAGGCGCGTGAGCCCAACACGGTGCTCATCAGCAACGGCTTCGCCGCCATGGGCTTCGGATTGCCGGCGGCCATGGCGGCGGCACTGGCCGGCCGCGGCCGTCACAAGGTGGTGTGCATCACCGGTGACGGCGGCTTCCTCATGAACGTGCAGGAGCTCGAGACGGCCCGGCGGCTGGGGCTGCCGTTCGTCGTCCTGATCTGGAGCGACGGCGGCTACGGGCTCATCGAGATGCACCAGCGACGCAAGTACGGGCACGTCGCCGGCACGCGCTTTGGCAACCCGGATTTCGTCGGTCTGGCGCGGGCGTTCGGGGTGGAGGGCGTCCGCCTCGAGCGGGCCGGCGATCTGCTGCCGACCCTGCGGAAGGCTCTGGTCAGCCCTCACCCCGTGGTCGTTGAGATCCCGATCGACTATGCGGAGAACGAGAAGCTCGGGATCGACCTCTGGCAGCTGGCGCCGGAAACGCTGCTCTAGGCTTCCAACAGGATCGTCACGGGTCCGTCGTTGAGGAGCTCGACCTCCATGTGCGCGCCGAAGATGCCGGTCTGGACCGGCACCCCCGCGGCGCGCACCGCCTCGACGAAGGCGGCGTACACGGCTTCGCCCTGCTCGGGCCGCGCCGCTTGCGTGAAGCTCGGGCGGTTGCCGCGGCGGGCGTCGCCGTACAGCGTGAATTGGGAGACGGCGAGCACCTCGCCGGCCACCTCGGCGAGCGCCAGGTTCATGAGGCCGGCGGCATCCTCGAAGATGCGCAGGCCGACCGTCTTGGCGGCCAGCCTGGCGGCCGCCGCCGCCGTGTCGTCGCGGCCGATGCCGACGAGCGCCAGGTATCCGCGCCCGATGGCGGCCACGCGAGTGCCGTCAACGGTGACCGAGGCGCGGCTGACGCGCTGCACGAGGACGCGCATGGGGGCAGTGTAGCGAGGCTCGTCGGGGCGCGCCAGGAGGGCGCCGCGGCGAGCACTCGCCGGCCTCCTGTGCCAGGCCGGCGCGCCGCACTCACGGGCCGGCCGGCAGGCCCCGCCCGACGCCGCCAGGCGCCTCCCGGCCCCCCTCCGCGCCGCGGCCTGAACATGGTTTGACAGTCAGCGGAAACGGTCATACGATAGCGACCCCGTGAGACTTAGCACTCTCCTCGTGAGAGTGCCAGATTCCAGCCAAGAGATAAGGAGGGTTGCTGCATGAAGCTCAAGCCGCTCGAAGACCGCGTCATCATCAAGGCCGTCGCGGAAGAGGTGAAGACGGCCAGCGGTATCGTGCTGCCCGACACGGCGAAGGAGAAGCCGACGTTGGGCGAGGTCGTCGCTGTGGGCGACGGCAAGTGGGATGAGGACGGCAAGAAGCGGATCCCCGTCGATGTCAAGAAGGGCGACAAGGTCATCTACGGCAAGTACTCGGGCACCGAGTACAAGACCAAGGATGGCGAAGAGCTCCTGATCCTGCGCGCCAGCGAGATCCTGGCCGTAGTCCAGTAAGAGAGAGGAGGCTGAAGAAGCGTGGCTAAAGAACTGAAGTATAAGGACGAGGCCCGGCGTGCGCTCGAGCGTGGCGTCAACGCGCTCGCCGACGCCGTCAAGATCACCCTCGGCCCCAAGGGCCGCTATGTGGTGCTCGACAAGAAGTACGGCGCTCCCACCATCACCAACGACGGTGTCACCATCGCCCGTGAGATCGAGCTCGAGGACGTCTTCGAGAACCAGGGCGCCCAGCTTGTCAAGGAAGTCGCCACCAAGACCAACGACATCGCCGGTGACGGCACCACCACCGCCACCCTGCTCGCCCAAGCCATCGTGCGCGAGGGCCTGCGCATGGTCGCGGCCGGCGCCAACCCGATGGCCATCAAGCGTGGCATCGAGCAGGCCGTCAACGAGGCCGTCGCGGCCATCAAGAAGGAATCCAAGGAGATCTCCGGCAAGGAGGAGATCGCCCGCGTGGCCACCATCTCCGCCCGCGACCGTGCCGTCGGCGACGTCATCGCCGACGCTATCGAGAAGGTCGGCAAGGACGGCGTGGTCAACGTCGAGGAGTCGCAGACCTTCGGCCTCGACCTCGAGTTCACCGAGGGTATGCAGTTCGACAAGGGCTACCTCAGCCCGTACATGATCACCGATCCCGAGCGCATGGAAGCCGTGCTCGAGAACCCGTACATCCTGGTCGCCAACCAGAAGATCGGCGCCATCCAGGATCTGCTCCCGGTGATGGAGAAAGTCGCCCAGTCGGGCAAGCAGCTCCTCATCGTGTCCGAGGACGTCGAGGGTGAAGCTCTCGCGACCCTGGTCGTGAACAAGCTGCGCGGCACGTTCACCGGCCTCGCCGTCAAGGCGCCGGGCTTCGGCGACCGCCGCAAGCGCATGCTCGAGGACATCGCCATCCTCACCGGCGGCGAGGTCATCACCGAGGAGATGGGCCTCAAGCTCGAGAACACCGAGCTTTCGCAGCTCGGTAGTGCCCGCAAGGTCGTCGTGACGAAGGACAACACGACCATCATCGACGGCTCCGGCGAGACCGACGCCATCAAGGGCCGCATCAAGCAGATCAAGGGCGAGATCGAGAACACCGACTCCGAGTTCGACCGTGAGAAGCTCCAGGAGCGCCTCGCCAAGCTGGCCGGCGGCGTGGCCGTCATCAAGGTCGGCGCGGCCACCGAGGTCGAGATGCGCGAGACGAAGCACCGCGTCGAGGACGCCCTCAACGCCACCCGGGCGGCCCTCGAAGAGGGTATCGTGCCCGGCGGCGGCGTCGTGCTGATCGCAGCCATCGATGCCATCAAGGTCGACAAGAAGTCGGACGACATCGACTTCCGCACCGGCAAGCAGATCATCGCCCGGGCGCTCGAAGAGCCCCTCCGTCAGATCGCCGAGAACGCCGGCCTCGAGGGCTCGGTCGTGGTCAACAAGGTCAAGGGCCTCAAGCGGGGCGAGGGCCTCAACGCCGAAACCGGCGAGTACGAGGACATGGTCAAGGCCGGCATCATCGACCCCGCCATGGTCACCCGCTCGGCGCTGCAGAATGCGGCCTCGATCGCCAAGAACATCCTCACCACCGAGTGCATCGTCGCCGACAAGCCCGAGCCGGCCGGTGCCGGTGGCGGCATGCCGGGCGGCGGGATGCCTCCGGGGATGATGTGACGGGTCTGATCGCCTAGGCGACACGAAGGCGTCTTTCGCGTCGGCGGCGGGCGGGCCCCCATCCGGGTCCGCCCGCCGCCGCATTTAGGGGCGCGCCGGTCCTTCTCTGGCGCCCGCCCTTCGCGTATACTCTCGGGACGTCCGTCCCGGATAAACATCGTGGAGGTTGAAGACATGCTCTTGATGGGTGAATCGATCAACGGGACTCGCAAGCAGGTCGCCGAGGCCATCCAGGCGCGCGACGCCGAGTTCATCAAGACCCTCGCCAGGGACCAGGTCGCGGCCGGCGCCTCGGTCCTCGACGTCAACGGCGGCGTCGCCGGCGGCGACGAGATCGCCGACATGACGTGGCTCATCGAGACCGTCATGAGCGTCACCGACATGCGGCTCATGGTCGACTCGGCCAGCGGCGAGGTCCTCGAGCACGGCGTGAAGCTCGTCATCGACAAGGGTGGCCAGGTCCCGTTCATCAACTCGATCAGTGGCGAGAAGGCGCGTATCGAAGCGTGCATGCCGCTCGTCGAGAAGTACAAGACCCCGGTCATCGCCCTCTGCCTCAGCGAGGACGGCATCCCGCCGACCGCCGAGGACCGCTACGCCGTCGCCAAGGAGCTCCACGATCTGTGCACCGGCGTCGGCCTGCCAGCCGCCGACATCTGGGTCGACCCGCTGGTGCTGTCCGTGTCGGCCGACTCCACCGCCGCCATGGTCACCATGGGCACCCTCAAGCTGGTCAAGGAGAACCTGCCTGTGAGCACCACCGGCGGCCTCAGCAACGTCAGCTTCGGCCTGCCCAACCGCCCGCTCCTCAACCGCGCCATGGTCGCGATGTGCGCCGGCCTCGGCATCGATGGCGCCGTGCTGGACGTACGCAACAAGGAGATGATGGCCCTCATCAAGGCGATCGAAGCCCTCCGCGGCGACGACCCCTTCTGCGGGAACTACCTCAAGGCGCACCGCGCCGGTCTCCTGGGCGAGTAAGCGTGGAAGGGCCGGCGCGGGCCCGAGCCCGCGACTTGGGTATCGCCATCGGCGAGCTGCCAGCCGGCCCCCTCAACGCCATCACCGACGTGCCCGGCGTCCTCGTCGGGCACTGCACCGTCTCGTGGGGCGGGCCCGAACTGCCACCCGGCAGCGGGCCCGCCCGCACGGGCGTCACGGCGATCTTCCCGCACGGCGACGACATCTGGCATCAGCGTGTCGTCGCCGGCGCCTTTGTCGCCAACGGTGTCGGCGAGGTCATCGGCATCAGCGCCATCCGCGAGTGGGGGCTCATCGAGACCCCGCTGCTGCTCACCAACTCGCAGAGCGCCGGCGCCGTCTACGACGCCACTGTCCGCTGGATGGTCGCCCGCGATCCCCGGGCCGGCATCGAGGACGCCGTGATGCCGGTGGTCGGGGAATGCGACGACGGCTTTCTCAACGACCTGCGCGGCATGCACGTGCGGGAACAGCACGTGCATGAGGCTCTCGACTCGGCCGCCGCCGGCCCCGTTGCCGAAGGCTGCGTCGGGGCCGGCACCGGCATGACGTGCTTCGATTTCAAGGCCGGCATCGGGACGTCCTCCCGGGCCGTTACGGCCCATGGCCGCCCCTTCACGGTCGGCGTCCTCGCGCTCACCAACTTCGGCGTCCGCCACCGCCTCGCCGTCGACGGCGTGCCCGTGGGGCGCGAGATCACCGGCCTTCTGCCGAAGGAGAACCGCGAGGGCTCCTGCATCGTCGTGCTGGCCACCGACGCGCCGCTCAGCTCCCGGCAGTGCGAGCGCCTGGCCAAGCGGTGCTCGCTGGGGCTCGCGGTCACGGGCTCGTACGCCTCCGACGGCAGCGGCGAGATCATGGTCGCCTTCAGCACGGCGCACCGCATACCGCGCGTGAACCCGGATCCTCTGGCCCTCACCTCAGTCGCCAACGACCACATGCAGGGCCTGTTCGAGGCGGCGGTCGACGCCACCGCGGAGAGTGTCGTGAACGCGCTGTGCGCCGCCCACACCACGGTCGGGCGCGATGGGAACCTGGCCCACGCGCTGCCGCTGGAACAGCTCGTCGAGGTGATGGGCCGTCACGGGCGCCCGGCGTGGCTGCCGCCGGCGGGCTAGCGCCTCACTTGCGGGGTTTCGCCGTTCGAAGCTAGTATTGGTCGGGAGCGCGGCGTCTGCGCTCGCGTTGGGGGGTCCCACGATCCGGCACGGGGAGGGCGCGGACGGTCGTCCCGCCTGCCTGCCGCGTGCGGGTCGTGGCCGGTGGCGACGGACGTCGCCGCGGGAAGGAGGTCGGGGCTCGCAGCCGCACGGGTCTGAGCGTTCAGCGAGCCCGGGGTACCGTGGACAAGCGACGTTACTTCGTCAGGAAGCTCCTCAACGCCGTCCTCACCATCATCCTGGTGGCTTCGTTCAACTTCGCGCTCTTTCGCATCCTTCCCGGGGACCCCGCGCGGTTGCTGCTCCCCAAAGGCAAACAGCCGGCGGGGGCAGTGGAGAAGCAGCGCAAGGTCTTCAACCTCGACAAGCCTCGCTGGCAGCAGTTCGTCCTGTACTGGGGCGACACCGTGCGGGGGGAGTTCGGCATGTCGTTCTCCGAGCGGCGACCGGTCACCGAAGTCGTGGCGGAGCGCATCTGGCCCACCGTCATCCTGGTCGGCACGGGGACTCTCTTCGCCACCGTCATCGGCATGATCACGGGCGTGTTCGCGGGCTGGAGACGCAACGGCGTCTTCGACGTCGCGACGACCAACTCGGGCATGGTGTTCTACGCCATGCCGACCTTCTGGTTCGGCCTCCTCATGATCATGCTGTTCGCGACCAGGCTGGGGTGGTTCCCCACGGGGCGTCTGGAGGAGGCGGGAGCCGGGCTTCCCCTTTTCGGCCCCATTCCCACGAGTTGGGAGTCCTTCACGTCGCTCGCCAGGCACCTGTTCCTGCCCGCCTTCACCTTCGCCATCGCCTACGTCGGCGAGTATCACCTCATCATGCGCAGCTCGATCACCGGCGTGATGAAGGAGGATTTCGCCCTCACGGCGCGTGCCAAAGGCCTCAGCGAGAACGCCGTGCTCTGGCGCCACGTGGTCCCCAACGCGATGCTCCCCACCGTCACCATCGTGATGATGAACATCGGCTTCGTCATGTCGGGGGCCATCCTCGACGAGACCGTGTTCAACTGGCCCGGCCTGGGGCTCCTGGCGTACGAGGCGATGCAGAAGCGTGACTACCCGGTGATGCAGGCGGTGTTCCTCATCGCCAGCATCGCCGTGATCGCCGCCAACCTCATCGCCGACATCATGTACTACTACCTCGACCCTCGGGTGCAGGCGTGATCCCCCGGCGGTTCGTGAACTGGATCCTGGTCTGGACCCCGCTCGTCTGGGTCCTGCTGGAGCTGCTCACCTACCCCAAGGACGTGCCGCTCTCACGAGGCCTGGTCGCCGTCGTCCGGGGATTCTTCTCACCGAGTGTCGCTGCCTACCCCGCCTGGGCGCTCCTCGCGGCGGCGGTCGCGGCCGCCGCGGCCGGAGCCGTCGGCCTGGTGCGAAAGAGCAAGGCGCGCACCTTCGCGCTGGTCCTCCTCGGCATCAGCATCGTCTTCGCCGCCTGGGCGTTCCTGGCCGGCGGCGGAGCCTCCGGCTGGTCCGCCGGCGCCAACGACATCGGGTACAGCTGGCTGTTGCAGACCGCCGCCGTCGCGCTCGGGGCCGTGGCGCTCTGGTTCTGGGCGAAGGGGAACCCCGAGCGGGCCGAGCTCGCCACCTGGAACACGCATCAGGTCTGGCGGCTCTATCGGGCCAACTGGCAGGGCATGGTCGGCCTGGGTATCCTCGTCGTGTTCGTGCTCATGGCGTTGCTGGCCCCGTTTCTCGCCGATCACGCGCTGCTCGACCCCAACGCCCAACTCACCGACGCGAGCGGCCAGCTGCTGGGGCCCTTCCACCCGCCTTCGCTGGCCTACAGCAACTGGTTCGGCACCGACCAGGTCGGTCAGTCGGTCCTCGCGCAGTTCATCTGGAGCGCGCGCATCTCGCTGATGGTCGGCCTGCTGGCGGCCCTCATGTCCACGCTCCTGGGAGCCGGCGTCGGTATCGCCGCCGGCTTCTACGGCGGCTGGCGGGGGGAGTCGTGGATGCGCCTCACCGACTTCTTCCTCGTGCTCCCGTGGCTGCCGCTGGCGATGATCCTGGCCGGCCTCCTGGGGCCCAGCTACGGCTCCATCATCCTGGTCATCGGGCTCACGAGCTGGCCGGGCACGGCGCGCGTCGTACGCTCCGACACGCTACGCGTGCGCGAGCTGCAGTTCATCGAGCGCGCCCGCGCCATCGGCTCCACCAACGGCCACATCATGGCACGGCACGTGCTGCCGAACGTGATGCCGCTGATCTTCGCCAACCTGGTCCTGGTGGTGGCCATCGCCATCCTCTCCGAGACCACGCTGTCGTTCCTCGGCCTCGGTGACGCTCTCAACTTCAGCTGGGGCACCATGCTCCACTACGCCTGGGTCGCCGGCGCCGCGGGCCTCCCGGCGTGGTGGTACCTGCTGCCTCCCGGGATCGCCATCGTGCTCGTCGTGCTCGCGTTCACGTTCATCGGTACCGCCTACGACGAGGTGCTCGATCCCAAGCTGCGCAAGCGCGAGCACAGCACCGGCGAGAGCCGCTTCAGCGCCCGCGCCGAGCCGCCGGCGGCCGGCGTCGCGGACGCGCTCGCCGGCGGAGATGGAGCCGGAGGGCTGTGAGGTCGGCACAGGCAAAGCGCGGCCTCGCGGATCAGACGCCGCCCGAGCGCATCGCCCACAAGGGCCTGCTCGACGTGCGCGAGCTGACGACGCATTTCAAGCTCGGCGGCGGCGACGTCCAGGCCGTACGGGGCGTCAGTTTCGACGTCGCGCGGGGCGAGAGCCTGGGCCTCGCCGGCGAGAGCGGCTGCGGCAAGACCACGGCGGCCCTCTCGATCCTCAAGCTCTTGCCCGAGAACGGCCGGATCGTCAGCGGTGATGTGCTCTTCGACGGCCGCAACCTGGCCAAGCGCACCGAGTACGGCATGAGCAAGATCCGCTGGAAGGAGATCAGCATCATCTTCCAGGGGGCGATGAACGCCCTGAACCCGGTGCGCGAGACGGCCAAGCAGATCGCCGAGCCCATACAGCTCCATGAAGGCCTCTCCGAGGCCAAGGCGATGGTCCGCGTCAAGGAGCTCTACGACCTCGTCGGGATCAGCCAGAAGCGCCTCAGGGACTTCCCCCACCAGCTCTCTGGAGGGATGCGCCAGCGTGCGATGATCGCCATGGCGCTGGCCTGCAACCCCAAGCTGGTGATCGGCGACGAGCCCACAACGGCGCTCGACGTCATGGTGCAGGCGCAGATCCTCGATCTCATCGAGCGCCTGCGCAGAGAACTCGATTTGTCGTTCATCCTCATCAGCCACGACCTCTCGGTGATGGCCGAGACGTGCGACAAGGGCGTCATCATGTACGCGGGAGAGGTCGTGGAGAGTGGCTCCACGGCGGACATCTTCCGCCGCGCCACGCACCCGTACACGCGGCGGCTCATCCGCGCCTTCCCCAACATCCACGAGAAGCGCGAGATGGTGACCTCGATCGAGGGCGACCCGCCGGACCTCGTGCACCCGCCGCCCGGCTGCAGCTTCTGCCCGCGTTGCGATGAGAGGATCGCCATCTGCGAGACCATCCACCCGGGGATGGTCGAGGTGGAGGCGGGTCACTTCGTGCGCTGCGTCCACCCCGTGCGGAGGGCATGACGATGGCGAGGCCCCAGAGCCCGCCCGCCCCCCGGGACGCGTACGAGAAGGGCACGGTGCACGCCGAGGACCTTGCCGCCGCGGCCGTCGCGGATGGGGTCCTGTTCGACGTCCGCGATCTGGAGGTCTACTTTCCGATCCAGCAAGGGTTCTTCAGGGCGATGGTCGCCACCGAGAAGAAGTACGTCAGAGCCGTCGACCACATCAGCTTCCAGGTGCTGCAGGGCGAGATCCTCGCCCTCGTGGGCGAGTCGGGCTGCGGCAAGACCACCACCGGCCGCGCCCTCCTGCGGCTCGAGGACCCCACAGGTGGTCACATCCTCTACAAGGGCCTGCCCGTGGAGAAGTTCGCCCAGCGGACGCTGCGTGACTACCGCAAGAAGGCGCAGATCATCTTCCAGGACCCCTACAACTCCATCAACCCCAAGCAGACCATCTTCGACATCGTCGCCGAGCCGCTCGAGGTCAACGGCGTCTGCGCCAGCGAGCGCGAGAAGGAGGAGCGCGTCGTCAAGGCGATCAACGAGGCCGGCCTGCGGCCGGCCTCCGAGTACCTCTACCGCTACCCGCACGAGCTCTCGGGCGGGCAGCGGCAGCGCGTCTGCATCGCCGGCGCCACTGTGCTCGAGCCGGACGTGATCGTCGCCGATGAGCCAGTCGCCAGCCTCGACGTCTCCATCCGCAACGACATCCTCAAGCTGATGGTCGAGCACAAGGAGAAGCTCGGCGTCACGTATGTCTTCATCACCCACGACCTCTCGCTCGCCTGGGTGATCAGCGACCGCATCGCGGTGATGTACCTGGGGCGCATCGTCGAGATCGGCGACACCGAGCAGGTGGTCGCCGATCCGCGGCACCCCTACACGAAGGCTCTCATCAGCGTGATCCCCGTCCCCGACCCGTTGGCCAAGCGAGATCACGTCATCCTCAAAGGCGAGACCCCGAATCCGGTCGACATCCCCTCCGGGTGCCGCTTTCATCCGCGCTGCCCCGAGGTCATCGAGGCCTGCAAGGCGATCGACCCGCCGTACGCGGACGTCGGTGGCGGCCACCTCGCGGCATGCATCAGGGTGTCGTGACGGCTTCGGGGCGCCGCCGCGGCGTTCGCGGCCCGGGCCTTGGGAGCGGTCTGGCATGATGCGTCGGGACGGAGGCGCGAGGCATGCCTGAGCGAGTGATCGACCTGTGGCCGGACGAGGCCATCGAGGCGATGCACCTCGCCTCGCTCGCCCTGCTCGAGCGGGCCGGCCTGCTCGTGGAGGCGCCGGCCGCGCGTGAGCTGCTGCTCGCGGCCGGCTGCACGCTCGACCATGGGGGGCGCGTCCTCGTGCCGCGCGGGGTCGTCGAGTCCGCGCTGGCCGCGTGCCCGCCGGCCTACGTTCTGGCGGCCCGTGACTCCGAGCGCTCGCTGACCATGGGCCCGGCGCCGGGGCCCACCTACGTGCACAACCTCGGCGGGGCGCGCGACGTGATCGACCCGCGGCGCGGCTCGGGGCGCCGGGCGACCCTGCGCGACCAGGTGCTGGCCTCCCGCGTCATGCACCACCTGGTCCACCAGAGCTCGGTCACGTCGCTCTGGCAGCCGGAGGACGTGCCCGCCCCACTCGAGCCGCTGTTCTCGTACCTCGTCCTCGCCTTCGAGACCGACAAGGCCATCGGAGGCCCAGGCGTGTCGCACGCGTTCCAGGCGCGGTACCTCGCCGAGATGGCGCGGGCCGTCACCGGCGCCGACGGCTCCACCGGCGTGTACCCCATCGACCTGGCGTTCTCGCCCGTGAGCCCGCTGATCCTCGGCGCGGAGGTCACGGAGGCCTTGGTGGAGGCGGTGCGGCGCGGAGGCGTGGTGGTCGAGATCCTGCCCTGCCCGGCAGCGGCCACGACCGCGCCGGCGGCGCTCTCCGCGGCCGTCGCGCAGCAGAACGCGGAGGTGCTCGCCGGGGTCGTCGTCACCGAGCTCGCGGCGCCGGGGACGCCGGTGTACTACGGGCCCAGGCTCACCGCCGTCGACCCGCGCAGCGGCGTCGTCGTCTCCGGTACGCCCGAGGGTGGCGTGGCCGCCGTCGCGGCCGTGCTGCTGGCGCGCCGCTACGGGCTCGCCTGCGACTGCTACGGCCCCTGCAGCGACAGCAAGGTCACCGATGCGCAGTTCGGCTACGAGCACGGCGTCAATGCGCTGCTCGGCCTGGCTGCGCGGCCGCGGATGCTCTCCGGCATCGGCGAGATCCAGGCCGGGGTCGCGAGCTGCCTCGAAGTGCTGGTGATCGACGACGAGGTCCTCAACAACGTGCGCTTTGCGCTCGCCGAACGGCCGTGGGACGCCGACGCGCTCGACGTCGATGCGATGGTGGACGGCGTGCTCTCGGAGAGAGGCTTCCTGGGTGCGAAGCACACCCGGCGCTACATCCGCAGCGAGGCCGTCGCCCCGCTGCTGAGCTACCGCGGCGGGCTGACCGACTGGGTCGCCTCCGGTCGCGCCGGCGTGGTCGACCTGGCCTCCGAGAAGGTCGCCGACCTCGTCGCCCGCGAGCCGGTGGGCCTGCCTGCCGACACGCTCGACGTGCTCTGCGGCCTGCTCGCTCGCTGCGCCGCCGAGATCGGCGTGCCCCTGTACCCCGACCCCCGCCGCGTGCTCGGGGCCTAGACCGCGCCCGGCGGCCCGGCGACGATGTCGATCCCCTTCAAACACATCCAGGCGCGGGGTTCGTACCGCGAGCTCGGCCGCGCCGTCGGTGAGGGCGCCCGCGAGGAGGTGCGTGCCTCGCTCGACTTCTTCCGGGAGAACCTCTCCGCCATGACGGGCGGTCGCCTCAGCTTCAAGCAGGCCGAACGCCGGGCGCTGGCGTACGCGGAGTGCGCGCGGCGCTGGCTGCCGCGGCAGGTGGAAGAGCTCGAGGGCCTCGCGGAAGGCGCCGGGTTGCCCTTCTCCCAGCTGATGGTGCCGAACTGCGGCGAGGAGTTCACCTGCGGCGGGGCGGTCGACGGCCTCCCGCCGGCTCCGGCGTCCGCGGCCGCCCGGCAGGGGGACCATTGCACGGCGGTCGCGGTCAGCCGCGGCGGCCGTCGCGTCGTCGGCCACAACATGGACTGGTACGTCGTCGACGCCGTCAACAGCGTCCTGTTCGACTTCACGGTGCCGGACGGCACCCGCGTCATGGGCATCGCCGGAGCTCCGTACCTGCTCATGCTCGGGGTGAGCTCGCACGGCGTGGCGAGCGTCAGCAACTCGGTGCACTGCGCCGACGACCGGGTCGGGGTCCCCAACACCTTCGTGCGCCGCTCCACTCTGGAGGCCGCGACGCTCGAGGAGGCGCGCGCTCGGGGGCTCCTGGCGGCGCGCGCCCGCGGCACCAACCACTTCCTCGCCGATGCCGCGGGGCGCCTCTGGGACCTCGAGACTTCGGCCACGGCGAGCGCCTTCGAAGACCACACCGAGGCCGGCTTCATGATCCACACCAATCATTACGTGGCCCCGGCGATGGCGCCCTTCGAGGGCGCTGCCCACGCTGAGTCACGCCATCGCCTGGCTGAGGCTGAGCGGATGCTCGGCGAGGGGCTGGCTCGCGGCGACGACCCGGTGGAGCTCGTCGCCGCCGTGCTGCGCACCCACGGTCCAGGGCACGAGGCGGCCGTGTGCGGCCACCCACGACCGGCCGAGTCGCCCGCCGAGCAGGGCATGACCGTGAGCAGCATGATCTGCGAGCTCGACGAACGCCGCATCCACGTCTGCGCCGGGCCCCCGTGCGAGAACCCGTATCAGACCTTCGCGATGTAGCGGGAATGCGGGCGGCGCGCCGCCGTGAGAACGGGCGCGCGAGGAGCCGGCGGGCACTGGAGCCGGTGGGGCCGCGGGGACGTCGATGGCTCTACTCCAGAACGTACAAAGGTCGCGGCATCATCACAGCGATCAGTCTCGCGCTGTACTTGGACATGATGTAGAATCCCGGTGATGATCAGCGTCCAGGACATCCTAGAGATCCCTGATCTCAACCTCAGGCTGCTCGCCGGCGCCAAGAACACCAGCAACCCGGTGCGCTGGGCGCACATCAGCGAGGTACCGAACCCGACGAAGTGGCTCAAGGGCGGCGAGCTCCTGCTCACCACAGGTTATGGCTTCGCCGCCGCCGAAGACAAGCAGGTCGAGCTGCTCAAGGTGCTCATCGACCACAACCTCTCCGGCCTCGGGTTCGGTACGGGCTTCAGCTTCGACAAGGTGCCACCGGCTCTGGTGCGGGTCGCGGAGGAGTACGGCTTCCCGCTGTTCGAGGTGCCGTATCACGTGCCGTTCATCGCCATCACCGAGGCCGTCGCTTCCAAGATCGTCAACGAGCAGTACTCCCTCCTGCAGCGCAGTCTCGCGGTGCACGAGAAGCTCACCAAGATCGTGCTCGAGGAGAAGGGCCTGGAGGCGATCCTGTCCACGCTCTCGGCCCTCGTCGGCTGTTCCGCCGTTCTGTTCGACTTTCACGGGGTCGTGCTCTGCGACGCTTCCTACCGGCGTCAGCCGGGCGCCGAGCTGATCGCCGACCTCTGGCGGCAGATCAGCGACCGTCGCGCCGACCGCCAGAACTTCGCCCTCAGCATCGACGATGTGGGTTCCGGGGTGCAGGTGTACCCCGTGGTCGCCTCGCACCGCATCGGTGCCTTTCTGGCCGTCGTCAAGGACAGCGGCGACTTCAGCGAGTACGACCGCATCATCCTCCACAACGTCGTCACCGTGACTGCCCTGGAGCTGGTCAAGAAGAAGGCCGTCGCCGAGACGGAGAAGCGGCTGGCCGGCGATTTCTTCGACGAGCTGATCGCCAGCGACCTCTACGAGGAGGAGATCGCGCGCCGCCTGACGTTCTTCGGCCTCGACGCGCACGCGCCGCACCTCATCGTGCTGGTCGACATCGACGGCTTCACGGCCTCCGCGGACCGCCCCGGCGGGCGCGAGAAGGTCGCCGAGCAGGACGTCAAGGAGCGCCTGCACTGGGCGGTCGACGAGTTCATGGCCACCCACGAGATGCTGTTCATCTCGGCGTCGCGCAGCGACTCCGTGGTCGTCCTCGTGCAACCGGGCAGCCTCGGCGGGCCGGAGATGATCGGCCTGGCGACCGAGCTGCAGGCCGCCGTCAACAAGCTGCTGCCCGAGATCAGCGTCTCGGTCGGCATCGGCCGGCCTCACCGGCAGCTCGTCGACCTGCGGCAGAGCTACTACGAGGCGAGCTACGCCATCAAGATCCGCACCCTCAAGGGCGAGCCCGGCGTGATCGCCAGCTTCGACGACCTCGGCTCGTACGGCCTGTTGCTCGGCTTGCAGGACACACTGTCGCTTGAGGTCTTCTACGACAGCGTCCTCGGCAGGCTCCAGGAGTACGACGAGCAGAACTCCAGCGAGCTCGTCAAGAGCCTGGCCTGCTTCCTCGAGGCCAACGGCCACTGGGGCGACGCGGCCGACCGGCTGTACGTCCACCGCCACACACTGCGCTACCGCATGAAGCGCGTGGAGGAGATCACTGGCCGCGACCTCGACCAGTCACAGGACCGCATGGAGTTCTGGCTCGCCCTCAAGGCCAAGGAGCTCATCGACCAGGGGCGCAAGGGCAAGAACCAGTAAGCCGCTCCGTCCGGGTGGCGGCCGGCTTCGGCCCCGCCGCACGGGTCTCTCCGCGTCAGAACTTCAGCAGCGACCCGTTGTCGACGACCACGTTGGCCCCGGTCACTCCGTCGGTCGCGAGGCAGAAGCGCACGGCGGCCCCCACGTCGGCGGGGGCCACCAACCGTTCCATGCCGGTGCGGGCGGCGGCGCGGAGCGTGGCCGCCCGGTGCTCGTCGTCGACGAGGTCGACCGGCCCCGGCGCGACGCCGCAGACGCGCACTCCGTCGGTGTCCCACGCTTTCGCCAGCTCCTTCACGAGGTGGATCTCCGCCGCCTTGGCGGCACCGTGCGCGGCGAAGTTCGCCCACGGCTGCAGCCCCAGGCAGTCCGTGATGGCGACGATGACGCCGCCGGAGCCGCCGGCGACGAACTGCCCGTGCGCCGCGCAGGCGGCGAAGAAGAAGCCCTTGGCGACCGTGTCGAAGGCGGAGTCCCAGGCGGCCTCGTCGAGCTCATGTGGCGGCGTGGGTACGAAGGGACCGCTGGCCGCGTAAACGAGGCCGTCGAGGCCGCCGAGCGCGGCCGCGCCCTGGCGTACGAGCAATGCCGCCGCGGCGGGCCGGCGCACGTCGCCGGCCACGGCGGCGGCGGCAGGCGCGCCCGCCGCGCGTAGCGCGGCAGGCTGGGCCTCGGCCTGAGGGCCCAGGACTCGGGTGCTCACGCAGACCTCGGCGCCGTGAGTCGCGAGGTCGAGGGACAAGGTGCGGCCGAGGCGGTGCGCGCCCCCGATCACGAGGATCCTGGCGCCGGCGATGTCCATGGTGGCCCTCCCATGAAGGGGCGGAATGGCAGCGGAGGCCGCGATGGCGACGGCCGCTCGGAGCGCCGGCCCTGGCGCGCCTGCAACGGCGGCCTCGCCGGCTGTGGTAAAGATATACGAGCAGCGCGACGGCGGACCAGTGGGGTCCCGGTCGCGGCGGACGCGGGAGGGCATGGATGGCGCGGTCGGTCGACCCCTTGGATAAGACGCTTCTCGGGCTGCTGGGCGAGGACGGGCGGCTGTCGCTGGCCGACCTCGCCCAGCGGGCCGGTGTCTCGCGGCCCACGGTCGCCTCGCGGCTCAAGGCGCTGGTGGCCGACGGGGTGCTGCGCGTGGCCGGCCTTGTCGATGCCTTTCAGACCAAGGGCCTCACCACGGCGCTCGTAGGACTCACGGTGGAGAAGCACCGTTTAGACGAGAAGGTGGAGCAGATCGCCGCCCTGCCCGAGGTCACGTGGGCGGCGGTCGTCACGGGCCGCTACGACATCATGGCCGAGCTGGCCACGGAAGACGGCACCACCGGTCTCTACACCTTCCTCAACGACTCGCTGCGAGAGGTCGGGGGGATCAACTCCAGCGAGATGTTCGTCGTGATGAAGACCAGCAACCGCTGGGCGCTGATGCCGACCAGCATGCGGCGCGCGTGGCTCCAGCCGCCTGAGGGCGGGGCCTGATCGAGGCGTCGCAGACGGCTGCGCCCGCGGCGTCGGGACTTGGCGCTTCGTGTGGGAGAGCGTGCGTTTTCTTTTCAATGTGGTGCTTTATGGGCGTTCTCATGTGCTAAACTGCCAAATCGGACGTCGCCCGCCAGCGTCCCCGTGAAGCATGCACGCAATCGTGCCAAGGAGCGAGGAGGAACCATGATCGTCGGTGTCCCGAAGGAGATCAAGAACGAGGAGTACCGCGTCGCGGTCACCCCGAATGGCGTCAAAGAGTTCGTGCGGGCCGGCCATTCGGTCGTCGTGGAGAAGGGCGCCGGCGTCGGCAGCGGCTTCGACGACGCCGCCTACAAGGCCGCCGGCGCCTCGCTCGCCAAGGTCGAGGACGTCTTCGACAAGGCCGACATGATCGTCAAGGTCAAGGAGCCTCTCCCCGTCGAGTGGCCGATGTTCAAGAAGAACCAGATCCTCTACACGTATCTGCATCTGGCGGCGGCCTACGCCAAGGATCTCACCAAGGGCATGCTCAAGGCCGACATCCGGGGCATCGCCTATGAGACCGTCGAGCTCGCCAACGGCGCCCACCCGCTCCTCTTCCCGATGAGCGAGGTCGCCGGCCGCCTGGCCATCCAGGCCGGCGCCACGCACCTCCAGAAGGAGAACGGTGGCCGCGGCGTGCTGCTCGGCGGCGTCACCGGCGTCCCGCCGGCGAAGGTCGTCGTCATCGGCGGCGGCACCGTGGGCGTCAACGCCGCCAAGATCGCCGTCGGCATGCGCGCCCGCACCGTGATCCTCGACAGCAACGCTGACCGCCTCGCCTATCTCGACGACATCTTCGCCGGCGCGGCTGAGACCGTGCTCTCCAACGCGAGCGTCATCGAAGAGGAGATCACCGACGCCGACATCGTCGTCGGGGCCGTGCTGCTCCCGGGTGGCGCCCAGGCGCCGCACCTCGTCAAGCGCGCCATGCTCAAGCACATGCACCCAGGCTCGGTGCTCGTCGATGTCGCCATCGACCAGGGCGGCTGCTTCGAGACCTCCAAGCCCACCACGCACACCGAGCCCACCTATGTGGTCGACGGCGTGATCCACTACTGCGTCGCGAACATGCCGGGCGCCGTGGCCCGCACGTCCACCATGGCCCTCACCGGCCGCACCCTGCCGTACGGCCTGGCCATCGCCAGCAAGGGCTTCGAGAAGGCCGTCAAGGACGACGCGGCCCTCGCTCTCGGCGTCAACATCTACCGTGGCAAGCTCACCATCCCGTCGGTGGCCGAGGCCCACAAGATGAAGTACACGCCGCTGGACAAAGTGCTGGCCTGAGAGAGTAATCGGCGCCGCGGCGGCCAGTGGCCGCCTCTCGCCGAACATGCCAGAATGGAGCCGCGCCCGGACACGCGTCCGGGCGCGGCTCCTTCCGTTGAGGTCCGTCGCCGGCTTGCAGGGGCCGCGGAGTGTGGTCGGAGCGTCGGCGCGTTCCCGCATGGCTAAGGAGTACGCATGGGCGACCTTCTCCGCATCGACCTCACCACGCGCACGGCCTCCGAGGAGACGGTGCCCCCCGAGCTGATCCGGGAGCTCATCGGCGCCAAAGGCATCGGGACACACTACCTGTGCGAGGAGGTCGGCCCCGACGTCGACCCGCTGAGCCCGCAGAACAAGCTCATCTTCGCCATCGGCCCGATGGCCGGCACCACCATGCTCGGCAGCAACCGCTACGGCCTCTTCTTCGCCTCGCCGCTCACCAACGCCTACGGCGAGTGTTATTCGGGCGGCTACCTCACGCCCCAGTTTGCCAAGACGGGCTACAAGGTCGTCATCGTGGAGGGCCGGGCCGACGGCCATGTGTACCTGGAGGTCAGCGAAGAGGGCGTGCGGTTCCACAGCGCCGAGGACCTCTGGGGGCTGGACGCGTTCGAGGCCGAGGACCGCATCCTCGCGGCCACGGAGCACAAGCGGGCGCGAGCCTGCGTCATCGGCCAGGCCGGAGAGAAGCTCGTGCGTTTCGCCTGCGTCAACAACGACAAGTGGCACCAGCTCGGGCGCGGCGGCCCCGGAGCGGTGTTCGGCAGCAAGAACCTCAAGGGCATCGTGTGGCACGGCGACAGGCCGGTCGAGGTGGCGCGCCCCGACGAATACAAGGCGCTGGTCAGGCAGATGGTGGAGAGCACCAAGGACAATCCCGGCGTGGCCGCCTACCAGCGCGGCGGCACCATGAACATGGTGCGCATCATGAACGGGGCCAACGCCTTCCCGACGCGCTACTGGCGCAAAGGCACCTTCGAGGGCTTCGAACGCCTCACCACCGAAACGATGCTCGCCGAGCACGGCACGAAGAACGAATCCTGCCCGCCCTGCGTGATGCGCTGCGTCAAGCACAACACCGTGTTCGAGGGGCGCCACAAGGGTCTGGAGGTCGAGGGCCCCGAGTACGAGACCACCTTCGTGTTCGGCGGTCTCTGCGAGATCGACTCCCTCGCCGAGATCATGTGGCTCAACGACCTCTGCGACCGCTACGGCGTCGACAGCATGACCGCGGGCAACCTCTGCGCCCTGGCCATCGAGGCTTCGCGGCGTGGCCTCATTGACGAGAAGATGGAGTTCGGCGACCCCGACTGCGTGGGCAGGTTCCTCACCAAGATGTGCCTGCGCGAGGGCATCGGCGACATCTGGGCCGAAGGTGTCCTGCGGGTCGAGAAAGAGTACGGGCTCGAAGGCGTCGCCGTGCACGTCAAAGGCATGGAGCCGGCCGGCTATGACCCCCGGGCGATGAAGGGTATGGGCCTGGGCTTCGCCATCACCACCCGCGGTGCCTGCCACCTGCGCGCGACGATCTACAAGGCCGAGCTCGCCGGGATCCTCGACCCACAGGCGGTCGAGGGCAAGGCGGCGGTCTACTGCGATTGGGAGGACCGCCTCACCATCATGGACACGCTGCTCTACTGCCGCTTCTACCGCGACCTCGTGCCGTGGCCCTACATCACGGCCGTCGTCAACGCGGCGGTCGGCACCGACTACAGCGAGGACGACCTGCACCGCGTCGCCAACCGCATCGTCACGATGACGCACGAGTTCAACGCAGGTCGCGGCATCGGGCGCGAGAGCGAGCGCCTGCCGGAGTGGGTCACGGAGAAGCCGATGGAGGACGAAGGCGCACTCACCTTCCCGCCGGCCGAGCTGGACTCGATGCTGGCCGACTACTACCGCATCCGCGGCTGGGGTGAGCTGCCGGCCTGAGCCGGGCTGTCGCTACCTGCCGAGGTAGTCGCGGAGCTTGCGGTAGGGCGCGGCGCCGGTGGTCCAGGCCTCGGCGAGTACCTGCAGCCGCTGGGCGCTGGCCTGGAGCCGCTGGAGACTGGCGCCGATCTGCTCCGCGTTCGCCGCCAGGTGGTCGGCTTGGGCGGCGAGCGCCGCGGACTGAGCCGCGAGCTGGTTCGCCAGCGGCGCTGCGGCGCGGGCGGCGCGGAGGCCCCGTCGCACGAGGCGCCAGGCTCTCAGCCCCAGATACGCGGCGGCCGCGAGGACCAGCGCGAGGCAGGCGAGGCCGACGATCAGCAGGGTGAGGCCGCTCATGAGCCTAGTCTAGCGTCTCCCGGCGGGTCGCGGTAGGCCGGGCGGCGGGCGGCCGCGGCGCGGCCGGCCGTGGCGCGTCCGCCCTCACGGCGCCTGGATGCGGTACCGGCAGGCCAGGGTGCAGCCGCGGCCGGCCAACCTGCTGACTTTGACCACGTCGCCGGTGTGGGGGGCCTCGATGAACAAGCCGTTGCCGATGTAGATCCCGACGTGATGGTAGAAGCTGGGGCTGCCGAAGAAGACGAGGTCGGCGGGCTGCAGGCTCGTGAGTGGGACGGGCGCCCCCATGTGCGCCTGCATCGTCGCGCCGTGTGGGAACGCCACCCCGAACCGCGCGTACACGTACAGCACGAGCCCGGAGCAGTCGAAGCCGCCGGCGGGCGTGGCCCCGCCCCACACGTACGGGATGCCGAGGTACTTCATCGTCTCCCGGATGAGGGCGATCTGGGTGGGGCCGCCGCTGAGCCGGGCGAGGTCGACGCCGGCGGCACGGGCGAGGCGCCGCGACTCGGCGGCGTCGAGGCGCGCCTGGCGCTCGATGAGCCCCCTGACGCGGCCGTCGAGCTCGGCGAGCAGGGCGCGGCGCTCGGCGATCTGATCCTCGACGTCGGCCTGCTTCTGGCGCAGGTCCATCTCCTTCTTCAGCGCCGCGGCGCGGTCGCGCTCGATGCCCCGGGTGATCGTGGCGACATCGCGCGCGAGCGTTTCGATCCCGGTCACCGCCTCTTCATCGGCCTGGCTGATGAGGCGGAAGTAGCCCAGCTGCGTGTCGACCTCGGCGAGATCGTCCGTGCTGAGCAGCACGTCGAGAAGGCCGACGGTGCCGCGCTTGTACATGTCGCTGAGACGCTCGCCGAGGCGTGCCTGCGCCGCGTCGAGCGCCGCCTCCGCGCGGCTGAGATCGCGCCGCGCCGCCCCGAGCCGCCCGTTGAGCAGGTCGAGCTCGGCGCGTGCCAGGTCGTACTTCTCGACGGCGACCGCGGCGCGGCGGTCCAGGCGCTGGACCTCCGCGCGCACGCGTGCCGCCTCGGCCTGGAGGCTCGGGATCGAACGCGCCGCCGGTGCGGCCACGGCGGCGGCGGGGAGGAGAGCGAGGCACAGAGCGCACAGAGACCAGCACGCCGCGGCTCCCACCGCGGCCCGCCGCCGAACTCGCTGTGCAGCGCGCGCTTCCATCATCCGGACAGTGTATCGGAAGAACCCGCCGGCACTTGACCAGGCGCCATCGTGGCGGCTCCCGGAGCGGCTTTGCAATCGCCGCCTGAAGCGTATACAATCCCTCATCCAATACCGTCGCGGGGTGGAGCAGTCCGGTAGCTCGTCGGGCTCATAACCCGAAGGTCGCAGGTTCGAATCCTGCCCCCGCTACCAAGTCCTTCCGGGGCGCCCGTTCGGGCGCCCTTTTCGTTTCTCGCCACCAAGTGAGCGAGGGCGCCGCCGGCGCCGGCCGGCCACGGAGTCTTCACCGGCGCCGGCCCCCTGAAGCTCCCGGCCGTCTGGTATGCTCGGCCACTGGTCCCGACCGTGGCCGCGCCCGCGGCCGGAGAGGAGCGACATGGCGATGCTGCTCGCGGTGAACACGGCTCCCGACGGCAGCGAGGGGCCGGACAACGCCTGCCGCCGCGCGGGGGCGCCGGCGCCGCGCGGCGACCACGTCGGTCTCTTCCTCGATCTCGCGTGGGCTGTCGACGTGAGCTGCGGCGGCACCTGGTGCGGCACGCGAGGCCTCACCGCGGACCACCTCATGCCCGAGGTCCGCGTGGCCGGCATCCACGGCCTCGTCGCCACGGTCGCGCGCAGCGACACGGCCCTCTCCTTCTGAGCGCGCCGGTGGCGCGCGCCGACGCGACGAGCTGGAGGCTCGAACGGCGGGTGGCCCAGGCCGTCGCCGCGGCGGCCGTGCTGCGCCCGGGCGAGCACGCCCTGCTGATGCTCTCAGGGGGCGCCGACTCCATGGCGCTGCTCGACCTGCTCCCGCGCGTCGACCACCGGCTCGGCCTGGGCCTGCGGCTGGCCGCCCTGCACGTGGACTACGGGCGCCGTGGTGCCGCGTCCGAGCGCGACTGCGAGATCGTCCGGCTGGCCTGCGCCGCGCGCGGCGTGCCGCTCCACATCGCGCGCCCGCGGCGCCTCCTCAGCGGCGCGGACTTTCAGGCCCGGGCCCGGGAGTACCGCTACCGCCGGGCCCGCGAGCTGGCCGCGGCACACGGCTACGACGTCGTCGTGACGGCTCACAACCGCGACGACCAGGCGGAGACGATCCTCTACCGGCTCACCAAGTACGCGTCTCCGCGCGGCCTCGTGGGGATGCGGCCGCGCGACCGCAGGCTGGCGCGGCCGTTGCTCTGCCTGGCGGCGGACGAGATCCGCGCCTACTGCGGGCGCCGGGGCGTCGAGTACGGCGAGGACGCCACCAACGCGCAGCCCGTGTACGCCCGCAATCTGCTCCGCCTCGAAGTGCTGCCGGTGCTGGCGCGCATCAACCCCCGTGTGGCCCGGACCCTCGCCGACACGGCTGGGCTCGCGGCGGCCGAAGCCGAGGTGGTGGAGGCCGCGGCCGCGGCCGCGGCCGCGCGCGTCCGCCGGGCGCCCGCCGGCGCGGAGTG
>JBAZPK010000012.1:0-27251 GCA_041648235.1 Thermoleophilia bacterium | reverse complement strand
CCGACAATAACAAACAGTAAGTTCCTTAGCAATATATATCTTTGCGCCAGCCTGCCGCGGTCCCGGCGCGAGCAGCTCCTCCGAGCCACCGACACTTGCAATGGGCCGGGGGTGGGCTATGATGCGGCGGTGTTCCACGGTTCGGATTAGTGTTCCGTAGAATGGAACGCTCGAACAACTGCAGTCGACGCTCGCGCCGGCCCGCGACGCCGCTCCTGGCGGAGCCCCGGCCGGCCACCCGGCCTCGAGCCGGAGAGAGGAGGGAGCGCATGACGGTCTCCGGCAGCAACGAGCCGCTGGCGGCCATCGCCAACGATCTGCGCCAGCTGGTCGTGGCGACGCTCTGCCACACCCAGGCGGGCCACCCCGGCGGGTCGCTCAGCGCGGCCGAGATCGTGGCCACGCTGTTCTTCTCGGTCATGCGCCTCGATCCGCGGCGCCCCGACTGGGAAGAGCGCGACCGCTTCATCCTCTCCAAGGGTCACGCCGCCCCTGTGTACTACGCCGCTCTGGCGCGGTGCGGCTACTTCCCCGAGGAGCTGCTGCAGACGTACGACGAGCTCGACTCGCCGCTGCAGGCCCATCCCGACATGCAATGCCCGGGCGTCGACATGAGCTCCGGTTCGCTCGGGCAGGGCCTCTCCGTCGGTTTGGGCATGGCCCTCGGCCTGCGGCTCAAGGCGATCACCGCCAGGGTCTTCGTGGTCCTCGGCGACGGCGAACTGCAGGAGGGCCAGGTGTGGGAGGCCGCCATGGCGGCGCCGAAGTTCGGCGCCGACAATCTCGTGGCCATCGTCGACGATAACCGCATCCAGCTCATGGGCGACACCGCGGCCATCATGCCCGTCGACCCCATCGCCGAGAAGTGGCGGGCGTTCAACTGGCACGTCCTCGAGGTCGACGGCCACAACCCCGAAGCGATCAGGAGCGCCTGCGCGGCGGCCGAGCAGGCCAAGGGTCGCCCCACAGTCATCCTGGCGCACACGGTCAAGGGCAGGGGCGTGTCGTTCATGGAGAACACGCACCTGTGGCACTCGGCCCAGATCACCGAGGACATGAAACAGAAGGCCCTCGCCGAGCTCTGCGGGCGGGAGGTGCGGTCATGACCGGGATGGTCGCCCTGCGTGACGCCTACGGCCAGGCGCTCGTCGAGCTCGGAGAGCGGGACGAGCGCGTGGTGGCGGTCGACGCCGACCTCGCGTCCTCCAGCAAGATGAACCTGTTCGCGGAGGCCTTCCCCGACCGCTTCTTCCAGATGGGCGTCGCCGAGCAGAACATGACGGGCGTCGCCGCCGGCCTGGCGGCGATGGGCTTCATCCCGTTCACCAACTCCTTCGCCTGCTTCGCCACCTTGCGCACCACCGACCAGATCAGGGTGTCGATCGCCCAGCCGCGCCTGCCCGTCGTGATCGGCGGCGCCTATAGCGGCTTGCTGGCCGGCAAGACCGGCAAGTCGCATCAGGCCATCGAAGACATCGCCGTGATGCGCGCCCTACCCAACATGACGGTGGTGGCGCCGGGCGACGGCGTCGAGGTCCGCAAGGCGGTGTTCGCCGTCGCCGAGTACGGCGGCCCCGTGTACCTGCGCATGACGCGCGACCCCAGCCCGGTGGTCTTCGACGAGAGCTACGACTTCAAGATCGGCCGCGCCGTCGTCGTCCGCGAGGGCAGCGACGTGACCGTGATCACCACCGGCATCATGCTCGGCCGCGCCGTGGAGGCGGCCGGCATCCTCGCCGCCGAGGGCATCTCGCTGCATCTCCTGCATGCCCACACCGTCAAGCCGCTCGACGTGGCGGCGGTGGTCGCGGCCGCCGAGAGGACCGGCCTCGTCGTCACCGCCGAGGAGCACAACATCATCGGCGGTCTCGGCGGCGCCGTCGCCGAGGTGCTCGGCGAGCAGCGGCCCACCCCCATGCAGCGCGTCGGGGTCGCCGACGTGTACAGCGAGTCGGCGCCCAACGACGACCTGCTCCAGAAGTACGGCCTCACGGCCGGCCACATCGCCCAGGCCGCCCGCTCCCTCATGGAGCGGCGGGCGGCCCACACGCAACCGTAAGCCGCAAGGAGGAGACATGGGCCTGCTGACCACCGACCAACCTGACCTCTTTTTCGAGGATTCGCCCGTCGGACGCATGTTCAAGGAGCTGTGGGAGGCCGACGACGCGGCCGTCGACGCCGTGCTCGAGGACTACGGCGTCCCCTCGCCCTGCGAGTGGGCGAAGCCGGGCAGCTACCTGCAGACCACGATCCGCGCCCAGGTCGAGAAGGAGCGCCGCCAGAACGACGTGGTGCTCATCCCCGTGGGCTGCACCGAGAACCACGGCCGCCAGACGGTGAGCGCCATGGACACCCTGTTCGTGAGCCACCTCTGCGAGGCGGTCCGGCGCCGGTCCCGGAAGCACAACGGCCACGCCCCGGCGATCGCGCTGCCGCCGCTCATGTACGGCGGCCACCCGTACCACCACATCGGCATGCCCGGTACGGTCATGCTGCGCGAGTCGGTGGTAGAGGAGACGCTCGTCGACGTCATGCTCGGCCTCTGGAACGACGGCTTCCGCAAGATGGTCATCGTCAACAACCACGGCCACCTGTGGATGCTCGAGACGGCGCTGCACAAGTTCCTCAAGCGCTACCAGGTCCCGGCCATCGTCCGCGTCATCGACTGGCACCGCTCGGTCAAGGACTTCTTCCGTACCACCGAACAGGGCGGCTGGTGGGACACGCCGTTCATCCACGCCGACGAGGCGGAGACCTCACTGGGGCTGCTGCTGTTCCCCGAGATGGTCGACATGGCGCAGGCGGTCGAGACCGAGACCAAGCAGTACATGCCGCTCGGCCACTTCAACAACTCGGTCGACGGCTACCACCGGCCGCAGCGCTGGTCCGAGGCCGAGGGCCATTTCGCGATCGAGTTCTTCGGGACGCCCGAGGGCGTCGTCGGCAAGCCGACGCACGCCGAGGCTTGGAAGGCCAAGCGGCCGGTGGCGGCCTTCTGCCAGTATCTGACGATGATCGTCGACGACATCCTCGCGACCTTCCCGGCCGGCACCGTCCCGCCGGTGGAGGAGACCACCTTCCGTACGGCGGCCGACATGGAGCCCTTCCTGCGCGAGCCGCTCAGCGAGGGCTGGAAGCCGATCTTCGCCCTGCCCTGGATCGGACAGCATTGACCGTCGGACCCAACGGACTGGCGTAGACGGGGGGGCGGCGGTGATGAACAGGCTCGCGTTCGCCACGGCGGCCGGGAGCACCGGCTTCGGACCCATGCTGTTCCCCGGACGGGTCCGGGAGGCCGCGCGCGCGGCCGCCGAGCTGGGCTACGACGGCATCGAGATCAGCGTCAAGAGCCCGTCGGAGCTCGTCGGCGTGGACCTCGGCCGGCTGCTGGCCGGCCACGGCCTGCAGCTCGCCGCCGTCGCCAGCGGCCGCATCTACGCCGACGACGGACTCTCGCTCAGCCTGCCGGACGCGGCGCGCCGCGAGGAGGCCGCGCGCCGCCTCAACGAGCTCATCGATGTGGCCGGGGAGCACGGCGCGCTGCTCATCGTCGGGCTTCTGCGGGGGCCGCGGCCGGCCGACGGCGACGTGCCGGCCGCGAACGCTCGCCTGGTCGACACCCTGGGCAGCTGCGCGGATCACGCCGCCGCCGCCGGAGCGGGCATCGTCCTCGAAGCCATCAATCGCTACGAGACGACGCTCCAGTGCACGGCGGCCGAGGCGCTCGACCTCGTCGAGCAGGTCGGCCGCCCTAACGTCAACGTACTGCTGGACACTTTCCACATGAACATCGAGGAAGCGTCCATCGCGGGCGCCATCCGCACCACCGGCGGCCGCCTGCGTCACTTCCACGTCGCGGACAGCAACCGCCGCGCCCCCGGGCTCGGCCACGTCGACTTTGGGGCGGTGGTCGCGGCGCTCCGCGAGATCCACTACGACGGCTGGATCTCCGCCGAGATCCTGCCGCTGCCCGAGGACCGCGCCGCGGCCGAGCAGGCGCTCGCCTGCATGCGCACCCACCTCGGCGACCCCATCCAACGTCCAACGTGAGAGAGGCGAGACAATGGCAGACATCCCCAAGACCATGAAGGCGCTCGTTCTCAAGGGGCCGAACGACTTCGAGATCCAGGAGGTCCCGACGCCGCGGCCCAGCGGCGACGAGGTCCTCTGCCGCGTCAAGGCGGTGGCCATCTGCGGCACCGACCCGAAGATCGTGGCCGGCAAGTTCCCCGGCTTCTGGCCGCCGAGCTTCCCGGCGGTCATCGGCCACGAGTGGGCCGGCGAGGTGGTCGCCGTCGCCGACGAGCTCAAGGCCTCCGAGAAGGTCGCCGCCAAGTACGCGCTCGGCACGCGGGTGGCCGGTGAGGCTCACAAGGGCTGCGGCATCTGCCTCAACTGCATGACCGGCCACTACACCGTCTGCCTCAACTACGGCGACAACGCCTCCGGCCACCGCCACTACGGCTTCACGTCGCCCGGCGCCTACGCCGAGTACATCGTCACCTCCGTGAAATCGGCGACCCCGCTCCCTGAGGGGCTCACCTATCATCAGGGCGCCATGCTCGACTCCGCCGGCGTCGCCCTGCACGGCGTGCAGCGCGGCCGCGTCACCACCGGCGACACCGTCCTGGTCACTGGCCCGGGCGCCGTCGGCCAGTTCTCCTTCCAGTACTCGCGTGCCTCCGGCGCCAAGTTCGTGATCGTCATCGGCCGCGGCCCGCGCCTGGCGTTCGCCGAGAGCATGGGCGCCATCGGTGTCGACTACGAGAAGGTCGACGATCCGGTCGCCAGGGTCATGGAGCTCACCGGCGGCGTCGGCGTCGACTGCACCGTCGAGTGCGCCGGCACGCAGCAGGCCATCGACTGGGCGATCAAGGCCACTCGCAAGGCGGGCCGCCTCGTCATGGCCGGCCTGCCGACCGACGCCATCACGGTGCCCTGGGGCCCCATGACGTTGGCCGGGCTGGACATCCTCGGCGTCCGCGCCAACCCCAACACGGCGGCGCCCGCTCTGGCGCTGATGGCCAACGGCGCCGTGACCACGGAGGGCATCCACACCCACACCTTCCCGCTGGACCAGTTCGCTGAGGCGCTGGCCACGTTCGTCGAGCGACGCGGCGGCGCCATGAAAGTCGTCCTCGAGCCCTAGAGCCAAGTACGCATCCCCGACGAGAAAGGAGCCGACGATGGCTGAATCACCACGCGGCAAGGTCTGCAACCAGACGAGCGTCGAGTACAAGCAGGATCCACCCAAGCACGAGAAGACCCGTGGCTGGCCGCTGGTCAACCCCAAGTCCTGCCCCGGAGCTCAGCTCGAGTTCCACGTCACCGAGATCCAGCCCGAGGGCGCGGCGCTCGACGACGTGCATCCGAAGGAGGACCACGTCTTCTACGTCCTCTCCGGCCGCGCCGCGGCCAAGGTGGGTGGCGACGACTTCGAGGTCGGCCCCGGCGACGCTCTGTACGTCCCCAAGAACACGGTCCACAACTTCCGCATCCTCGGCGGCGAGGTCTTCCGCATCGCCGTCGTCTTCGCTCCGGCCCGCGACATCTGGGCCTGAACGAGGGCTTCCCACCCCGTGAGCAGGTCGGCCGCGTCGCCTGAAGCCCCGGGGAGCAGCGTCGCGAGAGGGGCGCCTCACCGAACGACGGTGAGGCGCCCCTCTCGCGGCTCGCTGGTGCCACCCTCGCGATCCCGGAGCGGACCCGCAGGCGTGACCCCGGCCCCGCGAGGGAAATCCCGGGCCCGCCGGCCGCGCGTCAAGCGCCCATGAACAGCGGCCTCAGGTGCCTCTCCAGCAGGTTGGCGGTGACGTTGCGCGAGATGGGCTCTTCGCAGGCGCGCAGCAGATCGGTGTAGCGCGCCCCCATGGCGGCGGCGATCTTGTAGCCGACGTGCAGCAGCTGGCGGACATGGGGGTCGTACGCGGGGTTGGAAGGCTCGTGCCGGACGGCCGCGGTGTACTCCTCCGAGCACCAGGCCCGGACGTCACGCGGAGACGGCAGCCGGGCGGGGTCGATGTCGATCACGCTGGCGTACGGCGCGCAGAGCTCTTCGCGGCGCGCGTAAGCCCCCGCGTACACCTCCTGGGCCAGGGCCAGGCCGTCTCCGCCGGCCTCCGCGAGACCGATGAGCTCCTCCAGCCACGTGGTACCGGAGGTCTTCACGTGGACACCGGTCGAGAAGCGGCGGATCGTCGCCCTGATGGCGGGGAAGATCGAGAACTTGTCGCTGCCCGAATGCACGCTGAGCTTCAGGTCGGCCGGGAGGCCGTACTCCTTCACGGCGTGGGCCACCACCGCCACATCGTCGTTGAACTCGCGCGCGAAGCACTCGGCGTCGCCGGCGTAGTCGACGCCCTTGTTGAAGCGCCCGCTGAAGCGCGGCGCGATCGTGCGCAGCGGGATGCCCTCATCGGCGAGCGCGGCCAGGATCAGGAGCAGCTCGGCCGGGCTCTGGGGCGACCCCGTCTCATCCATGGAGACCTCGGTGATGAACGCCCCGGCGCCCTTGTGGGCCTCCACGAGGCGGTACAGGCGCCCGGCCTCGGCGGCGGGCCCCAGGTACAGCCCGGCGGCGCGTTCCGCGGCCGCGCGGCTCATGCCGACGGGAGCTTCGACGCCGCGGATCGGGAGCTCGCCGACGAGCTCGTCGTGCCGCCGCAGAAAGCCGGCCACGGCCTCCGGGGCCGCGACGTCGCCGATGGCATCGGCCACGTCGAGCGTGAAGAAGTCGCAGGCGGCAAAGAACCGGTCGGCCGTGGCCAGTGTGATGTGGTCGGCATCGACGAAGTAGGGGCGCTCCCAGCGCAGGGCCCCAACGGCCGTGTCGGCCGCCCGCCGAACGCTCGCCGGCTCAGACCCCACGACGAGGTGCTCGCGGTTCGACTTGTTCCAGACGGGGGTCACATCCACGCCCTCGGCGGCGGCGGCCGTGAACGCCCGCAGCTGCGCCGACGCCTGACGCGCGAAACGGTCGCCGACCCCCAAAGAGTACGCCCCCAGGCTCAACTGCGTGCCACTCACCAAGCTCCCCCTTCGCCGTTGACCCTCACTGCCGGTGGTTCATCGCCGTGGCGCGGCGACGGGCCGTGAACGGCCGGCGGCGGCCCAGTGCCAGCCGGCCGGGCGCTGGGCCGCGGTCCCGGGCGGCCGCTTGCGGAAAGGTGTCCACGAGCCGTCTTGATAAGGCCCGGCACAGGCCGTAAAGTGGACTCAAGGATACGTCAGCACCCGCCGACAATCACGCCGCCGCGCTCGCGGCGGCGCTGCGCAGGACAGGAGAGAGCGACATGCCAAATCTGGGCCCTCTGGAGATCGGCCTCATCGTCCTGGTGATCCTCTTGCTCTTCGGCGCCACGCGCCTGCCCAAGCTCGCGCGTTCGATGGGCCAGAGCATCAAGGGGTTCAAGCAGGGTCTGCAGGACGAAGTCGCCGATGAGGACGACGAGACGGCCGAGAAGGACGACAAGGCCAAGTCCTGAGCCGCCGCTGAGCCCGCCGGTCAGCCGACGCGGCTCAGCAGGCACGTGGCGAGGGCGGCGACGCCCTCACCCCTGCCCTCGAATCCCATTCCCTCGGTGGTGGTCGCTTTGACACCGACCGCTTCGCCGTCGACCCCCAGCGTGGCGGCAAGGCTGGCGCGCATCGCCCGGCGATAGGCGGCCAGCCGCGGACGCTCGCAGATGATCGTCACATCGGCGTTGACGACCCTCCAGTGGCGCTCGCCGAGGGCCTCGAGCACTCGGCCCAGCAGGCGCAGGCTGGAGGCGCCCTCGAATTCCGGGTCGGTGTCCGGGAAGAGCTCGCCGATGTCGCCGAGCCCGGCGGCGCCGAGCAAGGCGTCCATGAGCGCGTGCACCGCGACGTCGGCGTCCGAGTGGCCGGCAAGGCCCCGCGGGTGGTCGATCTCCACCCCGCAGAGAACCAGCCGGCGCCCGTCCGCGAAGCGATGGGCGTCGTAGCCGTTGCCGACCCTAAACGTCGGCCTCGACCTCCCAAGAGAGCAGAGCGCCCGCCAGCGGCAAGTCGGCGGGGGTGGTGATCTTGACGTTGGCAGGTGTGGACGGCACGAGGCCGACCCTGTACCCGCTGCGCTCGAGCAGCGCGGCGTCATCCGTGGCGCCGTTGAGGTCGGCGCGCTCGTACACGTGCCGCAGGGCGGCGGCACGGAACACCTGGGGTGTCTGCGCCGCCCACAGGCCCGTCCGGTCGACCGTGGCCTCGACGCGACCGTCGGGAGCACTGCGCTTGAGGGTGTCGCTGACCTCGATCCCGGGCACGGCGCCGTCCGCCCCGGCCAGAGCGTCGAGGCAGCTCTCGAACACGTGGCGGGAGAACAGCGGCCGGGCGCCGTCGTGCACCGCGATCCTTGTGGCCGACGGCGGGACCTCCCGCAAGCCGGCGCGCACGGAATCGCAGCGCGTGAGGCCGCCTTCGGCGATCAGCAAGGGCTTGGCGTCGTCGAAGGCCGTGAGCCCCCGGGCGAAGCGGACCGTGTGCGACGGGTGCAGCACCACGACGAGCCCGTCGACCCGCGGCATGGCCAGCAGGCGGCGGACCGAGTAGTTCAGGAGGGGCTCGCCGCCGAGAAGCAGGAACTGTTTTGACTCTCCGTCCGGCAGCCCCATACGGCGGCTCTCGCCGGCCGCGGCGACGATCACCCAGAGTTCTTCGGTCTGCTGCTCCTCCATGGACTCCTCCGATTCGGACGGGACGGTGCGGCTCAGGAGGCCACCCGGCTGAAGATCATCTTGCCCGACGGGCTCTGCAACACGCTCGTGACTTCGGCCTTGACGCGGGAGCCCACCAGCGACGCGCCGGCCTCGACGACGATCATGGTGCCGTCGTCCAGGTACCCTACGCCCTGATCGTGCTCGCGCCCCTCGCGTTGGATCCGGACCTCGATGACCTCGCCCGGGAGGACAGCCGGCTTGACGGAGTTGGCGAGGTCGTTGACGTTGAGTACCTTGACGCCCTGGATCTCGGCCACCTTCTTGAGCGTGTAGTCGGTAGTGAGGAGCTGGCCGCCGATCTCGTGGCCGAGGCGGATCAGCTTGGCGTCGACGGCGTCGATGTCGGCGTAGTCCGTGTCGTCGATGCGCACCGCCCCCGACCCGTTCTGCAGCCGGCGCACGAAGTCGAGGCCGCGGCGCCCGCGGACACGCTTCTCGGCATCGGCCGAATCGGCGAGGCGCTGGAGCTCCTCGACGACGAAGCGCGGCACGAGGAGCTCGCCCTCGACGAACCCCGTCTCGGAGACGTCGAGGATGCGGCCGTCGATGATGGCGCTCGAGTCGAGGATCTTCGGCGGCGTGAGGCCCGGCAGGATCTCGAAGGCGCCCCGGACGCCGAGCAGCCGCAGGATCTCGATGTGCTTGCGGGCGGCCACGTAGGCGGTGAAGTAGCCGGAGAGCAGGTAGAGGGGGATGGTGAGGTACGCGCCGACCAGGGGGATGCGGACCAGGGCGATGCTGACGAGCGTGGCGATGACCAGCCCGACCACGACGCCCCCGAACCCCACCACGACCTCGGCGCCCGTGGCCCGCGCCATGATCTCGTCCATGTGGCCGAGGCCGCGGCGGATGAAGCGCAACAGGAGGCGGCCGACGACGTACCCGAGGGCGAACCCGGCCGCGGTGACGGCCACGAGGAAGACGACGGTGCCGATGCGCCCCAGGTCGAAGGCGTACGCGGATACCCGCAAGCGGTCGGCGATCTGGTAGCCCGCAAGAGCGCCGAGCGGGGCCAGAAGAAGGCTGACCGCCGGGGTCAGCACGCCCCTCCCGCGGCCGCCGTGGCCGGCGTCAGGCGACGGTGACGGGCTCTCGGGGCTCGTCGACAACGGGAGCCCCGTCGACGTGGATGTTCTCGAGCACACCCTCGAGGAATTCCGTAGCCTCTTCCTCGTCAAAATCGCGGGCGTACATGAGCTCGCTCGCAAGGATCTTCTTGGCCTTCGAGAACATCTGCTTCTCGCCCGTCGAGAGCCCCTTGTCGGCGTGCCTGATGGCCAGGTTACGCACGACCTCGGCGACCTCGAAGATGTCGCCGGTCTTGAGCTTGTCGCGGTTGTGCTTGTAGCGCCGGCTCCAGTTCTTGGGCATCTTCGTGGGGTCGCCGCACAGGACCTCGAGGACCTGTTCGACGACGTCCGCCTCGACGACCTTCCGCAGACCAGCGCGGTCCGCGTTCTCCACCGGGACCATGACCGTCATGTCGTTGTGGAGGATCTGGATGGTGAGGTAGTCGCGCTGCTGCCCGAGCACTTCTTTCTGCTCGATCTTCATGATCTTGCCCGCACCGTGATGCGGGTACACGACTTTGTCTCCGACTGAGTACAAGCTCTCAAACCCCCCGTTCGTCGTTCGTGGCCCCGGTGGCCGCTGGTGAGCCCTCACGGAGGAGTGAGGCGAGAGCCCCTCGCAGATCGGCCGCACCCACCGCGATCCCGTCGCCGCGGCGTGCATCGGCGGCTGGTACGACGATGCGCTCAAAGCCGGCCCTCGTGGCTTCGGCGACGCGCCGCTCGCTCTGGCTGCTGGAACGAAGTTCGCCCGTCAGGCTGATCTCCCCGATCGCCGCGACCCGCGGCGGTAACGGTACGTCGCGCTCCGCCGAGGCGATGGCGAGAGCGACGGCGAGGTCTGCCGCGGGTTCATCGATGCGGATTCCGCCTGCAATTGTAACAAAAATGTCGCTCGCTGACAAAGGCAGGTGCAGGTGGCGCCCCAGGACGGCGACGAGCATCGCGAGGCGATTGCGGTCGAAGCCCACGGCGACCCGGCGCGGCATCGCCAGCTCCGTGCGGTTGACCAGGGCCTGCACCTCGACGGCGAAGCAGCGGCTGCCCTCCACGGCGACGTGCACGGCCGCCCCGGCGGCCGGCCCCGCGTCGCCGAGGAACAGGCGCGAGGGGTCGGCGACGGCCTCCAGGCCCGCGCCCGACATCTCGAAGATGCCCAGCTCGTTGGTGGAGCCGAAGCGGTTCTTGGCGGCGCGCAACGTGCGGTAGAAGCGGTAGCGGTCGCCCTCGAACTGGAGCACCGTGTCCACCACGTGCTCGAGGACGCGCGGGCCGGCGATGGCGCCCTCCTTGGTGACGTGCCCGACGAGGAAGACGGCGGCGGCGGTGTCTTTGGCCAGGCGCAGGAAGCGGCCGGCCGCTTCACGGACCTGGCTCACACTGCCCGGCGCCGACGTGAACGCGTCGCTGTACAATGTCTGCACCGAGTCGACGACCACGAGCGCCGGCCGCGCCGCGGCCACCGCCTCGAGCACCGTCTCGAGCTCCGTCTCGGCCAGCACGGCGATGCCGCCCGGGTCGCGGCAGATCCGTTCGGCGCGCATCTTGACCTGGGCCGCCGACTCCTCGCCGCACACGAGGAGTGCCTCACGGCCCTCGGCGGCCACCCGGTCGAGCACCTGGAGGAGCAGCGTCGACTTGCCGATGCCCGGCTCGCCGCCGACCAGCACCAGGGAGCCCGGCACGATGCCTCCGCCGAGCACGAGGTCCAGCTCGGGGATACCGCTGCTGAAGCGCTCCGCGGCGCTGGAGACGATCTCGGACAGCCGGACGGGGCCGGCGGCGTCCGGCCGCTTGGCGCCGTGGCCGCGCCGAGGGGAAGCCGCGGAGAGTCGCTCTTCCACGAAGGAATCCCAGGCGCCGCAATCCGGGCAGTGGCCGAGCCACTTGGCCTCGCGGCGCCCGCAGGCGCCGCAGACGAACACCGACTGTGCCCTGGTCACGGGTGCCGGCCTACGCCGCCCGGGCCACGCTGCGGAGCGCCGCTGGCACGCCGCAGCGCCTCAGGCGCCCGCAGCCGCGCCGCCCGCGTCGGGGCTCTGGTCGCCGCCGCCCGGCGCCGGACCCAGCGAGCCGACCTTCTGCGCCACCGGCTCGTCGAGGCCGACCATCGGCAGCTCCACGCGGCCCCCGACGGGCTCGCCGCCGACGGTGAGCAGGGTGTCGTCGTCCTGGCCGTCGACCAGCACCACCGTGCCGGGCGGGAACTGGCGCTCCAGCATCGCGTCGCTGAGCTTGTCCTCGATGTAGCGCTGGATCGCGCGCCGCAGCGGGCGGGCGCCCAGCATCGGGTCGAAGCCCTTCTCCACGAGGACCTCACGGCCTGCGTCGGTGAGCTGCAGCGTGACGCCGCTCACGTCGAGCTGCGTCTGCAGCCGCGCGATCATGAGGTCGACGATGGACCCGATCTCGCTCCGCTCGAGTTTGTGGAAGACGATCACCTCGTCCACGCGGTTGAGGAACTCGGGCTTGAAGACGCGCTTGAGCTCGCCGGTGATGCGGCCCTTCATGTCCTCGTAGGTCATGCCCTGGGTGGCCGTCTGGCCGAAGCCCAGGGGCGTGTCCTTGGTGATCATCTCGGCGCCGATGTTGCTGGTCATGATGAGGATGGCGTTGCGGAAGTCGACCGTGCGGCCCTGGGAATCGGTGAGGCGCCCGTCCTCGAGGATCTGCAGAAGGATGTTGAAGACGTCCGGGTGCGCCTTCTCGATCTCGTCGAAGAGGATCACGCTGTACGGCTTGCGGCGCACGATCTCGGTGAGCTGGCCGCCCTCGTCGTGGCCCACGTAGCCCGGCGGCGAACCGACGAGGCGGGAGACGGAGTGCTTCTCCATGTACTCGCTCATGTCGATCTGCACGAGGTGGTCCTCGTCGCCGAACAGGAAGGCCGCCAGCGTGCGCGCCAGCTCCGTCTTGCCCACCCCGGAGGGGCCGAGGAAGATGAACGAGCCGGTGGGGCGCCGGGGGTCCTTGAGCCCGGCGCGGCTCCGGCGGATAGCCTTGCTCACGGCGCGAACCGCCGGGTCCTGGCCGATGAGCCGTTCGTGCAGCTCGTCCTCCATGCGCAGGAGCTTCTTGCTCTCGGCCTCCGTGATCTTGACCACGGGGATACCGGTCCACATGCTCACGATCTCGGCGATCTCGTCCTCGCCGATGCTCGCCCGCATGCCCTCGTCGCTGGTCTTCCACTCGTCTTCGAGCTCGAGCTTCTTGTGGCTGAGCTTGCGCTCCTTGTCGCGCAGGTTGGCGGCCTTCTCGAACTCCTGCGCCTCGATGGCCGCCTCCTTCTCCTTGCGCACCCCGGAGATCTCCTCCTCGAGCTCGCGGTAACTGGGAGGGGCCGTCATGGTACGGATGCGCATGCGGCTGGCGGCCTCGTCGACGAGGTCGATCGCCTTGTCCGGGAGGAAGCGGTCGCTGATGTAGCGGTCGGCGAGCTCGGCCGCCGAGGTGAGCGCCTCGTCGGTGATGCGGATGCGGTGGTGGGCCTCGTAGCGGTCCCGCAGGCCCTTGAGGATCTCGACCGTCTCCTCGACCGAGGGCTCGGCCACCTTGATCTGCTGGAAGCGGCGCTCGAGAGCGGCGTCGCGCTCGAGGTACTTGCGGTACTCGTCCATGGTGGTGGCGCCGATGGTCTGCAGCTCGCCGCGCGCCAGGGCCGGCTTGAGGATGCTGGCGGCGTCGATGGCGCCTTCGGCGGCCCCGGCGCCGACGAGGTTATGGAGCTCGTCGATGAAGAGGATGATGTCGCCGGTCTCGCGGATCTCCTTCATGACCTTCTTGAGACGTTCCTCGAACTCGCCGCGGTACTTGGAGCCCGCGACCAGCGCGGCGAGGTCGAGCGTGTACACCTGCTTGCCCTTGAGCAGCTCGGGCACCTCGTGGTTGGCGATGCGCTGCGCGAAGCCCTCCACGATGGCGGTCTTGCCCACGCCGGGCTCGCCGATGAGCACCGGGTTGTTCTTGGTGCGCCGGCTGAGGATCTGCATGACGCGCTCGATCTCGACGGTGCGGCCGATGCAGGGGTCGAGCTTGCCGTCCTCGGCCAGCTTGGTGAGATCGCGGCCGAACTGCTCCAGGACCTTGGCCGCGCGCTTCGCCTCGCCGCCGGCCGGCTGCTGGCTGCGGCGGCCCGGGCCGCTGAGCGTGCGCATGACCTCGTTGCGGATCTTCTCGGGCTCGGCGTCCAGGTCGAGCAGGATGCGCGCCGCGACGCCCTCGTCCTCGCGCACGAGGCCGAGGAGGATGTGCTCCGTGCCGATGTAGTTGTGGCCCAGGCTCAGGGCCTCACGCAGCGCCAGCTCGAGGACCTTCTTGGCCCGCGGCGTGAAGGGGATCTGGCCCTGCGGGGCCTCTTCGCCGGAGCCGACGATGCGCACGACGGCCGCGCGGACCTCCTCGACGGACACGTCGAGGCCTTCGAGGACGCGCGCGGCCACGCCCTCCTCCTCGCGAAGCAGACCGAGCAGCAGATGCTCGGTGCCGATGTAGTTGTGCTTGAGGGCCCGTGCCTCTTCTTGAGCGAGGACGACGACCTGCCTGGCGCGTTCGGTGAAGCGTTCGAACATCCGGCGTCTCCTTCCGGAAAACGGGGCCACTCGGGCAACGACGAAAGCTGGGGCGGCCACCGGTACTTGCTCTCAGCCTCCAGCGTACCCCATGGAGGCGTGACGTAGGCTAATGGTACCCGATTCCCGCCGCGACGCGACCCGAGGCGCCACGAACGGTCGGCGCACGACCTGGGCCGCCGACGTCATTCGCGGTTACAATGCGGCCAGCCCGAGGACCCAGGAGGCCGGCGTGGAGAACAAGTACCAGCCCAAGTACCCCAGAGCCAAGCTTCGCGAGATCACCACCAAGCACATCACGGTCCTGCGGACCCTGGGCCTGACTCCCAACTGCACCGTCGCCTTCGTCGGCGCCGACGGCACCGGGGGCGCCTGTCAGGCGGGCGCCTGGTTACTGAAGGACCCGCAGTCTCCGGCCGGCGGCCGCCGCTACATCCTCCTGAGCGACGGGGACGTCTGGCGCGAGGTGGAGGCGCCCGCGAGCGCACCCGGGGAGCCCAGCGGCGAGCGCGTCTGGCTCAGCGGACCCGACGACGACCTCGTCATCCTGCTGTCGCGCGCGCAGACCAACGCACGCCTGGGCGGCAGCGGCTTCCTCGAGGACGAGGAGTGCGTGCTGCTCGACGCCCACGTGGTCGCCGACCGGCGTGAAGAGCAGCAGCCACACCAGGGACCCGAACGGCGCAGCGCCGTCTAGCGATGCGCCCGGGGCCGGCAGGCGAAGCCGGCCCGGCCTCAGGCCGTCCGGTCAGCACCGCCCGGCCGTCTGATCAGCTGCGCAGCGCCGGGAAGAGGACGACGTCGCGGATGCTGGGCGCGCCCGTCAGGATCATGACGAGGCGGTCGATGCCCATGCCGAGGCCGCCAGTCGGCGGCATGCCGTGCTCCATCGCCTCGAGGAAGTCCTCGTCGAGGCGATGGGCCGTCTCGTCGCCGGCCGCGAGATCGTCCATCTGCCGCAGGAAGCGCTCGCGCTGATCCTCGGGGTCGTTGAGCTCGCTGAAGGCGTTGCCCGTCTCCATGCCGGCGGTGAAGCTCTCGAAGCGCTCGACGAAGCGCGGGTCATGGGGCGTCTTCTTGGCGAACGGGCTGGTCTCGAGCGGGTGCTCGGTGATGAACACCGGCTGGATGAGCTTGGGCTCGACGCAGGCACTGAAGAGCTCGTCGACCTGGGTACCCCAGGTGGGCGCCGGGTCCACGGCCCCGCCAAGCCCCTTCGCCTCGATCGCCGCCCGGAGGTCGGCCACGGTGCGCGCCTCGTCGGCGCCGATGTCGATGCCGGTCTCAGTCTCGATCGCCTTGCGCATGGTGAGGCGCGGCCACGGGGGCGTCAGGTCGATCTCGTGGCCGCGGAACTCGACCGTGAGGCCGCCGACGGCGCGCGCCACCTCGGCGACCATCTCTTCGACCATCGTCATCACGTGGTTGTAGTCCACGTAGGCCTCGTAGGTCTCGAGCATCGTGAATTCCGGATTGTGCTTGAAGCTCACGCCCTCGTTGCGGAAGTCCTTGCCGAGCTCGTAGACGCGGTCGATGCCGCCGATGATGCAGCGCTTGAGGTAGAGCTCGGTGGCGATGCGCAGGTACAGGTCGCGCTCGAGCTCGTTGTGATGGGTGACGAAGGGCTTGGCGAGGGCGCCGCCGTAGAGCGGCTGCAGTACCGGCGTCTCGACCTCGACGAACCCGCGCCCGTCGAGGAACTCGCGCACGGCGCGGATGATGCGGGCGCGCTTCACGAACGTCTCGCGGACCTCGTCGTTGACCATGAGGTCGAGGTAGCGCTTGCGGTAGCGCGTCTCCACGTCGGTGAGGCCGTGGAACTTCTCGGGCATCGGGCGCAGCGACTTGCTGAGCAGCTGCCACGACGTGAGGCGCAGGGAGAGCTCGCCGCGGCGCGTGCGCATGACCGTGCCTTCGGCGCCCACGAAGTCGCCGAGGTCGACGTGCTCGAGGGCCGCGTAGTCCTCCGCCCCGAGAGCGTCGAGCTGGGCGAACAGCTGGAGCTCGCCGCCGGCGTCCTTGAGCACCACGAAGGTGAGCTTGCCGTGCCCGCGGCGGGCCATCACGCGGCCGGCGACGCGGCGCGTCTCGCCAGAATCCTGGCCCGCCTCGAGGCCGTCGAAAGCGACCTTCAGAGGGCCGATCTCGTCCCGCGGCTGATACTGCGTGGGGTACGCGCCGCCCGCCTCACGCCAGGCGGCGAGCTTGGCGTGCCGCTCGGCGAGCGCCTCGCCGTGCTGCTCGCTGCGCCCCTCCACGGCCGCCGTCAGGCTTTCTCGATGGCCAGGACCTTGAACTTCTTGGACCCCTGGGGGACGGACACGGTGACCTTGTCGCCCGGTTCGCGGCCGAGGATGGCGCGGCCGACCGGTGATTCGTTGGAGAGCTTGTGCGCCGCGGGGTCGGCCTCGGCCGAGCCCACGATCGCGTACTGCACGATGTCGCCGGCGCGCATGTCCTGCAGAGTCACCTTGGTGCCCACTCCGACCTTGTCGGTGGTGATCGAGTCGGAGTCGATGACGATGGCGCTGCGGAGGCGCTCTTCGAGCGCGTAGATGCGCGCCTCGAGCATGGCCTGCTCGTTCTTGGCGTCGTCGTACTCCGAGTTCTCCGAGATGTCGCCGAACTCACGCGAGGCGTGGATGCGCTCCGCCACCTCATCGCGCTTGACGCTCGAGAGGTACTCGATCTCCTCCTTGAGGCGCTGGAAGCCTTCGGGAGTGAGGATGATCTCGCGGTCGACCACTGGGTCCTCCTCTTCAACACGACAGCGCGGCCCCGAACCGGGACCGCGCGCCGAACAGGCGAGAAAGTATAGGCCATGCTTCGGACGTTTCGCAAATGCCCTTGAGGAACGCGCGCCGCCCGCGCTCGCCGGCGGTGACCGGCTGGCCGCGGCGGCGGCGTCAGAGGCCGAGCAGGGCGCGCAGCCCGGGGGCGTCGCGCGCCTGCATGAGGGCCTGGGCCAGCGGCCTGTCCAGCGTCCCGCCGCGGCGAAAGCGTGGCCAGAACTGGCGCAGGTGCCCGACCGCCCGGGGGCCCATGTCGCGCAGCACCTCGGCGGCGAACAGGCGCAGCTCGGCGAGCCGCGCCTCCGGACCCGGCGGATCGCCACCGCCCAGGACCTCGGCGAACAGCCAGGGGCTGCCGAGGGCGTGCCGCGCGAGCATCACGGCCGCCGCGCCGCCGGCGAGCAGAGCGAGCGCTGCGGCGCGGCCGTCCACGTCGCCGGAGGCGATCACGGGGACGGGCAGCTCCGCGGCCATGGCGAAGGTGAGGGCGTGATCGGCGCGGCCTCGGTAGAGCTGCGCCGCAGTCCGCGGGTGGAGGCAGACGGCGGCGACGCCGGCGGCGGCGAGCTCCGGCGCCAGCCGGCGCCCCAGCTCGTCGCCCTCGCGCAGCCCGGCACGGATCTTGACCGTCACCGGCACGGCCGTCGCCACCGCCGCGACGACGGCGGCGGCGACGGCCACCGCGCGCCGCGGCTCGCCGAGCAGCGCGGCGCCGGCGCCGGTCTTGACCACCTTGCGCACCGGGCAGGCCATGTTGAGGTCGATGAGGTCGGCGCCGGACTCCACGCAGCGCAGGGCGGCGTCGGCGAGCACGTCGGGGTCGGCACCGAAGAGCTGGTAGCCGATGGGGTGCTCGCCCTCGTCGGCGGCAAGGTAGTCGAGCGTCCGCCGGTTCCCGTAGTGGACGCCGTAGGCGGAGATCATCTCCGTGAACACGAGTCCGGCTCCCCAGCGGCGCACGCTGCGCCGGAACGCCGGCGTCGTCAGGCCGGCCATCGGCGCCATGAACAGCCGCCGGTCCAGCTCGAGGGCGCCGATGCGAAGGGGGGCGCGCAGATCGGCGGCCGCCACGGCCGGGCCTCCGGAGCTCAGGCCCGCAGCTGGCGGCGCATCACGATCTCGATGCCGCGCAGCGTGAGGAAGGGGTCGACCTCGGTGATCGCCGCCGTATGGCGGGCGATCATCGCGGCCAGGCCGCCGGTGGCGATGACCCTGGCCTGCACGCCGAGCTCACCCCAGATGGCATGCACGATACCCTCCAGCTCGCCGGCGAAGCCGTACACGGCACCCGCCTGCAAGGCCTCGGTGGTGGACTTGCCGATCGCGTGCTCCGGCTCCACGAGCTCGACCTTGACGAGCTTGGCGGCGCGCGTCGTGAGGGCCTCGAGGGAGACTTCGATGCCGGGGGCGATGGCGCCGCCCAGGTAGTCGCCGTCCGCGGACACGACATCGAAGGTGGTGGCCGTGCCGTAGTCGGCGACGATGCAGGGCCCGCCGTAGCGCTCGTAGGCGGCCACCGCATTGACGATGCGGTCGGCCCCGACCTCGGCCGGGTTCTTCATGGCAATGCGCATGCCCGTCCGCGCCCCGGGGCCGACCACGAACGCGGTGACGCCAAGGTACTTCTCGCACATCTCGACCCACTGCTGCGTGAGCCGCGGCACCACCGAGGCGATGCCCACCTCGTCCACGTCGTCGCGCAGCCGCGTGCCGCGCAGGGAGAAGACGCCCTGCAGCAGGCCGGCGATCTCGTCGCTGGTCCGGTGGCGCACGGTGGCGATGCGCCAATCGTCCTCCACGCGGCCCTCGCCGATGAGGCCGAAGTGGGTCTGCGTGTTGCCCACGTCGACGGCGAGCAGCACCGTCAGACCTCCAGGTCGAGCGCCAGGTCGAGCCAGCGGGCCCGCGTGGTGAGCGCCCCGACGGAGATGATGTCGACTCCCGCCGCGGCCAGCTCGCGGACGCGCTCCAGGGTGACGCCGCCCGAGACCTCCACCAGGGCACGCCCCGCGACCCGCTCAACGGCGGCGCGCACGGTGAGCGTGTCCATGTTGTCGAGCAGGACGAGGCCGGCGCCGGCGGCCAGCGCCTCGTCGAGCTGCTCGAGGGTATCCACCTCGACCTCGAGCCCGTGCAGGTGTGCGGAGCCGGCGCGCACGAGGTCCACCGCCGCCCGCACGCCTCCGGCGGCGGCCACGTGGTTGTCCTTGACCAGGGCGCCGTCGAAGAGCCCGAAGCGGTGCGGCGTGCCGCCACCGTGCACCACTGCCTCCTTCTCGAGGGCGCGCAGACCGGGAGTCGTCTTGCGGGTCGCGGCGATGCGTGCCCCGCTGCCGGCCGCCTCCGCGACGTACTGCGCCGTGAGGGTCGCGACGCCGGAGAGGCGGCAGAGGAGGTTGAGGCCCGTACGCTCGGCGGCCAGGATCGCGGCCAAGGGGCCGCTGAGCCGTGCGACGGTGGCGCCGGCGGCGAAGCGGGCGCCGTCGGCGACCAGCATCTCCACGCGCAGCGCGGGGTCGACCAGCTCCGCCGTGGCCTCGAGGGCGGCCGCGCCGCTGAGCACGCCGGCCTCGCGGCCCACGACGCGCGCGGCGCCGAGGCCCGCGAAGGCTGAGCCGGTGATGTCGCCGTAGCCGGCGAGATCCTCGGCCAGCGCCCGGCGGGCGGCCACCCGGGCGGCCTCACGGTAGCTTCGCAGAGTCATCGCCGGCCCTCCCGCTCCCGGCGCGGCAGGCGCAGGGTGGTGTGGCGCCGCCAGCGCGCGTCGTCGACCTCGGGGAAGTCGTCACGCAGATGCACGCCGCGCGACTCCTCGCGCAGCAGAGCGCACTTGGCGATCTGCGTGCCCAGAGTGAGCAGGTTGAGCATCTCGTACTCGGCCACCCCCGGGGTCGAGAAGTGCAGCTCAGTCGTGAGCGCCCCGAGCTCGTCGAGAGCGCGGCGCAGATCCTCGCCGCGCCGCAAGACGCCGACGTCACGCATCATGACGTCGGTGAGGCGCCGGCGGGCGGCGGCAGCGTCGCTGCCTCCGCCGCCCGCCGGCGCCTCCGGCAGATCAAAGCGCAGGCGGCGCACGTCTTCGCCGAGGCGCCCGATGTAGCGGTCCACGTCGCGCACCACGCGGTCGCTGAACACCAGACCCTCGAGCAGCGAGTTGGAGGCCAGCCGGTTGGCCCCGTGGACGCCCGTGCTGGCCACCTCGCCGCTGGCGTAGAGGCCCGGGACGCTGGTGCGCCCCCAGACGTCGGTGACCACGCCCCCCACGAAGTAGTGGCACACCGGCGCCACCGGGATGAGCTGCGCCGCCAGGTCGAGGCCGTGGCCGGCCAGGCCGGCGGTGACCCTCGGGAACCGCTCTCGCAGCCAGGCGGCATCGAGATGCGTCGCGTCCAGCAGCACGTGGTCGGTGCCCTCCTCGCGCATCTCATTGACCATGGCCCGTACCACCACGTCCCGTGAGGCGAGCTCGGCGCGCTGGTCGTAGCGCAGCATGAAACGCTCGCCGGCGGCGTTGCGCAGGTAGGCGCCCTCACCGCGGAGGGCCTCCGTGATGAGCTGGACGGTCGTCTGCCCCTCGACCGCCAGGCCGGTGGGGTGGAACTGCACGAACTCGAGGTCGCGGATGGCGGCCCCGGCCCGGTATGCCATGGCGACGCCGTCGCCGGTGGCCACGTGCGGGTTGGTCGTGCGCCCGTAGACCTGCCCGGCGCCGCCGGTGGCGAGGATCGTGACCATGGCCACGTTGAGCGTCAGGCCGCCGTCGTCGAGGTTCAGCGTGAGCGCGCCGACGCAGCGGCCGTCCACCGTGAGCAGGTCGATGACGAACTCGTTCTCGTACAGCTGCACCCGGCTGCCCAGCCGGGCGGCCTCGGCGAGGGCGCTCGACACCTCGCTGCCGGTGGCGTCGCCGCCGGCGTGCACCACGCGCGCCACGGAGTGGGCGCCCTCCCGGCCGAGGACGATCTGGCCCTCGACCTTGTCGAAGCGTGGGCAGATCCCCATCAGCTCGCGGACCCGGTCAGGGCCCTCGTCCACGAGCACCCGCACCGCGGCCTCGTCGCAGAGCCCCGCGCCGGCGTTCACGGTGTCGGAGAAATGCAGGTCAGGGGAGTCGGTAGGGCCGAGCGCGGCGGCGATGCCGCCCTGGGCGAGGAAGGTCGTGGTGTCGTCGAAGGTGGACTTGGTGAGCAACCCGACGCGCCAGCGGCGGGCGGCGCCGATGGCGGCGGTGAGCCCGGCGATGCCGCCGCCGAGGACGAGCACGTCGAAGGTGCGCCGGTGCAGCGGCAGGGCCGAGCGGCTGGCGATGTACGGGCGGGGCATGAGCTCTCAGCCGCCGTGGCGGGGCGCGGCCGGCGCCGGCCGCGCCGTCAGGGCAACGTCATAGCTGGTCACCGCTCATGCCTCCGCAGCATCGTGGAGCCGCACCTCCTGGTCGCGGGACGCGGCCCGCGCCAACGCGGCGAGGTCGAGCCCGGGCATGCCACGCGCCCAGCCGAAGATCTCGGCCAGCGGCACGAGCACGAAGGCCCGGCGGAGCATGCGCGGGTGCGGCAGCGTGAGCTCCGGGTCCTCAGACTCGACGTCCTGGAAGAGCAGTATATCGATATCGAGCGTGCGCGGACCAAAACGCAGATCTCGGGTGCGGCCGTGCTCACGCTCGATGCGCTGGCATTCGCGCAGCAGGTCGCGAGGCGCCAGCCCGGTCCCGAGGCACACGACCTGATTGAGAAACGCGGGCTGTTCGGCATGGTCCTGAGGTGCTGTCTCGTAGACACGCGAGGCGGCGAGCACCCGCGTCCCCGGCAGCGCCGCCAAGGCCTCACGGGCGGCGGCCAGCAACGCCTCGCGGTCACCGAGGTTGGACCCCAGCGAGACGAACGCGCGGCTCCCCCCGGGCGCGTTCACGCGGTGCGCACGACCTCCACGCGAGCCGCGGCGATGGGGATGGCCACGGGCGGCGACGGCTTGCTCACGGCGACCTCGAGGAACGCGAGGTCGAAATGCGCCCAGAGCGCATCGGCGATCACCGTCGCCAGCCGCTCGAGCAGATGGAACTCCCCGCCCTCGACGATGCCACGCACCACGTCGACCACCTGGCCGTAGTTCACGGTACCGGCGATGTCGTCGCTCAGCGCGCCGGGGCACTGCGCCGGCTCCAGGCGGACGTCGACGACGAGCGTCTGCCCTACTGCGCGCTCTTCCGCCGAGACACCGCAGCGGCCGCGGAGCTCGATGCCTTCGATGGAGATGGAGAGGCTGCGGTTCATCGGGGACGGACCTCCTAGACGGCGCCGGCCACGCGGCCGACGGACGCTCACGTGGCCGGCGCGCCCTCCCGGACGGCCAGCGCCACGCGCAGCGCCTCGAAGTTGGGCTTGACGTCGTGCACGCGAAAGATGTGCGCCCCCGCCAGCAGGCCGATGACGGTGGTCGCCACCGTGCCGAGCATGCGGTCGGCAGGCTCGGCCCCGAGAATGGCGCCGAGAAAACGCTTGCGCGAGGTGCCGAGGAGGATCGGCCGGCCCAGCGTCGTGAAACGGTCGAGGTGGCGAAGGAGCGTGAGATTGTGCTCGACGGTCTTGCCGAAACCGATGCCGGGGTCAAGGAGGATCTGGTCTTCGCGCAGGCCGCGAGCCAGGGCGTGGGCCATGCGCTCTTCGAGGAAGCGCAGCACCTCGTCGACGACGTCGTCGTACCGCGGGTCGTCCTGCATCGTCTTGGGCATCCCCTTCATGTGCATGAGGCACACGGGGCAGCCGGACTCGGCGATCACGTCCACCATCGCCGCATCGGCGCGCAGGGAGCTGACGTCGTTGATGATCGACGCTCCCGCGGCCAGCGCCTGCCGTGCCACCTCGGCCTTGGTCGTGTCGACCGAGATTGGGGCCCCCACGCGCTCCGCGAGCGCTTCGACGAGGGGCAGGACGCGGCGCAGCTCCTCCCGCTCCGGCACCGGTTCAGAACCGGGGCGTGTGGATTCGCCACCGATGTCGATGATCGCCGCGCCCTCACGCACCAGGGTCAGCGCCTGGGAGAGTGCGGCGCCGGGATCGAAGTAGCGACCCCCGTCCGAGAACGAATCGGGGGTCACATTGACGATCCCCATGACGCAGGGGAAGGGGAGGGCTAAAGAGCAAGTCGGCAGGGCGGTCATGGGCGCTCGGATCAGCGCGACGAATTGATGAGAGCGAACGCCTCGGCGCGCGTGGCGTCGTGAGTCTGGATGAGGCCGCGCACGGCACTGGTGACCGTGCGCGTCCCGGGGGTGCGCACGCCGCGCATCGACATGCAGAGGTGCTCGGCCTCGATGAGCACCAGGGCACCCGCGGGGTCGAGGGCGCGCATGATGGCGTCGGCGACCTCGGACGTGATGCGCTCCTGGAGCTGCGGCCGTGCCGCCACCTGGCGGACCACGCGGGCCAGCTTCGAGAGGCCCGTGATGCGCCCGTCCTTGCCCGGGATGTAGGCGACGTGGGCCGTGCCCGTGAAGGGCAGCAGGTGATGCTCACACATCGAGTAGAAGTCGATGTCGCGGATGATCACCATCTCCTGATGGTGGTCGCCCTGGATCGTCGTCAGCAACTCGGCAGGGTCCGGAGCATGGATGCCCGAGAAGATGTCCTCGTACATCTCCGCGACGCGCCGGGGTGTGCCGAGAACGCCCTCGCGCCCGGGATCCTCGCCGATGCCCTCGAGGATGAGGCGCACCCCCTCTTCTATCTTGAAACGGTCCACGTGGTAGAGAGCCGGCCCGGCGCGGGCGTCAGGTCGTCTCGGGCTTGACGGGGTTCACATGCGCCGGCTTGGGGACCGGCGGCTGCGAGGGGCGCTCCCTCTTGTCGCGCCCGGGGGCGTGGGTAGCGCGGGCGCGCGCCGCCTTCTCGTCCCGCTCGCGGAAGACCTCGTCCTCGGGTACGCCCTCGACCAGCGCCTGGAACTCCGAGGCGTCGATGGTCTCGCGCGCCATCAGGATCTTGCTGATCCCGTCGAGCAGCTCCCGTTTCTCGGTGAGCATGTCTTTGGCGCACTGATGCGCCTCCTCGATGATGCGGCGGATCTCGTCGTCGATCTGGCGCGCCACTTCGTCCGAGTAGTCGGCCTGTGCCTGGAACTCGCGGCCGAGGAACGGCATCGACTGGTCGTGGCCCAAGGTGCGGGGGCCGAGCTCCTCGCTCATGCCGAAGCGCATCACCATCTGCTTCGCCGTGGCCGTGGCCTTCTCGAGGTCGTTGGCGGCGCCGGTGGTGATCTCGTTGAACACGACCTCCTCGGCGGCACGGCCACCAAGAGTCATCGCCAGGGTGTCCATGAGCTCGGCCTTGGTGGTGAGGAACTTGTCCTCGGTGGGCAGCGAGATGGTGAAGCCGAGGGCCTGGCCCCGGCTGACGACCGAGATCTTGTGGACCGGGTCGGTGTGCTCGAGGAAATGGCCGACGAGGGCGTGCCCCATCTCGTGGTATGCCGTGATCGCCTTCTCCTTCTCGGAGATGATGCGGGTCTTCTTCTCGGGGCCGGCGAGGACACGCATGATGCCCTCCTCCAGCTCGTGCATCTCGATGACCTTCTTGCCGTAGCGCGCGGCCAGCAGGGCGGCCTCGTTGACGAGGTTGGCGAGGTCGGCGCCGGTGAACCCCGGCGTCTGCGCGGCCAGCGCGTCCAGGTCGATCTCCTTGCTGATCGGTTTGCCGCGCGAATGCACGTCGAGGATCGCCCGACGGCCGGGGCGGTCGGGGCGGTCGACGACGATCTGGCGGTCGAAGCGCCCGGGGCGCAGCAGGGCGGGGTCGAGGATGTCCGGCCGGTTGGTGGCGGCGATGAGGATGATGTTGTCCTTCATCTCGAAGCCGTCCATCTCGACGAGCAGCTGGTTGAGGGTCTGCTCGCGCTCGTCGTGGCCGCCGCCCATGCCGGCGCCGCGGTGACGGCCGACGGCGTCGATCTCGTCGACGAAGATGATGCAGGGTGCGTTCTGCTTGGCCTGCTCGAAGAGGTCGCGCACCCGCGAGGCGCCGACGCCGACGAACATCTCGACGAAGTCGGAGCCGGAGATGCTGAAGAACGGCACACCCGCCTCGCCGGCGACGGCCCGAGCCAGGAGAGTCTTGCCGGTGCCAGGCGGGCCGTACAGCAGCACGCCCTTGGGGATGCGGGCGCCGAGCTGCTGGAACTTCTTGGGGTTCTCGAGGAACTCCTTGATCTCGTGGAGCTCCTCGACCGCCTCGTCGACGCCGGCGACGTCCTTGAAGCTGACCTTGGGGGAATCGACGCTGACGCGTTTGGCGCGGCTCTTGCCGAAGCTCATGACTTTGGAGCCGCCGCCCTGCATCTGGTTCATGATGAAGATCCAGAACCCGATGATCAGCACGAAGGGCAAGATGAAGGTGAGCGCCCCCGTCCACCACGGCGATTTGGGGCTCTTGGTGTCGAGCTTGACCGCGGGCCGGGTGGCGATGAGCTTGCTCGTCTCGCCCGTGTCCGGGTAGTTGACCTCGTACTTCACGGGATCGCCGTTGGCGTCCTTCGTCTCAAGCGTGACCTGGAGGTTCTGATCCTTCGTGTTCATCACGACCGACACCACGCGGTCGCTCTCGAAGTCGTTGACGAAGCTCGGCGCCGGGCCGCTGTAGCTGTACCTCTTGGCGGTCGAGCTGTCCTTGCCCTGGATGACCCACTCGATGAACATCGCGACGATGATCACGATGAGGATGGGGAACAAGGCGCTACGGATGAATCTGCTCACGTGGACCCTTCTCGGCAGGGGCTGGCGGACGGGCCGTGGGCAGACTGTTTAGCCTGCAAAGAGCCCTCTTGCCACAGTAGCATACCCGCCGGACTACAGCAAAGAACCCTGCTCATCGACGATCTCGGCGGCCACTTCGGGTCTGAGGACACCGATGTAGTCGAGCGTGCGGAAGTGGTCGGCGAGGTCGAGGCCGTAGCCCACGACGAACTTGTCCTCGATCTCAAACCCGACGTATTTGCAGGGGATGTCGATGCGCCGCCGGGAGGGCTTCGTGAGCAGCGCGCAGATCTCCAGCGACGCGGGTTTGCGGCTGCGCAGGTTCTTGAGAAGGTAGCTCAGGGTGAGCCCGGAGTCGATGATGTCCTCGACGATGAGGACGTCGCGCCCGGCGATCTCGAGATCGAGGTCCTTGAGGATACGCACGACGCCGGACGAATCCGTGGACGACCCGTAGCTCGAGACGGCCATGAAGTCGAGCGCCACCGGCAGGTCGATACGGCGCGCGAGGTCGGCCATGAAGAACACGGCGCCCTTGAGGACGCCGACCAGGAGCAGCTCCCGGCCTGCATAGTCGCGGGAGATCTCGGCGGCGAGCTCGTCGACTCGGGCGACGAGAGCGTCACGGCCGACGAGCACCTCGGCGATCGACGGGTTCACATGCCCTCCAGGATCACGTTCAGGGTGCACACCGTACTCTCGTCCACCCGGCTGCCCTGCGCAACCCTCGTGCGCGGCGCCGCGGCGCCCCCGTACCACAGCGCCACGGCGGCGCCGTCGACGTCCACGGCCAGCGTGAGGGGGCGGGCGTGGGCGGGCACGCGCGCCGCCGCGAGGAAACGCGCCACGGTGGTCTCGGCGCCGAGGCCGAGCGGGGCGAAGCGCTCGCCGCGCCGCGGATGACGCAGCGTCACGCGGCGCGGTGCGGCGGCCAGGCCGGCGCAGACCTGCGGCGGATCGCGCCGCAACTGGGCTCCGGGGAGAAGGACGACGCGGTAACGGCCGCCGCAGAAGTCCAGCGCCACGCCTTCCTCGGTGGCGGCCAGAGCCGCCCCGTCGAGCCCCGCCGGGGCGCAGGCGTGCGCCGGCTGGCGAGGCAGGAGGACGAGCCGGCCGCCGGTGCGCAGGGCCTGGAGCCCCCGGCCGAGGCTCACAAGCCCGGCCTCGTCCGGGCGCCGCATCAACGCCTGCAGCGCTTCGACGGTGCGGTGCCCCACGAGGGCCCCTCCGCCGAACGCCTCGCGCACGGCGTGGTGCAGGACGAGCAGCTGCAGGGCCGGCGGCTCCTTCGCCAGCGCAAGGAGGTCGAGGGCGGCACACTCCGCGCCGGCGGGCGCCCGGCG
>JBAZPK010000011.1:0-27852 GCA_041648235.1 Thermoleophilia bacterium | reverse complement strand
GGAGCCCAGCCCCGTTCTGCACCGTCAGGCGGAGGGCCGGCCCCGGGACCGCCGCGGCCGCGGCAGGCTCACCGCGCGGCGCGTCACCCGCCGGCGGCGCCAGATGTACGGCCTTGGCGGCCAGGGCACCACGCGCCTCCTCGGCCGCCTGCTCCAGGGAGTCGCCGAGCCCGGCCGCCACCGCCGCGGCCACGGCGCCCTCCACGAGCGGCGCCTCGGTCAGCAGGATGCGCCCTCGCCGAGCCTCCGGCAGCAGGTCGAGGGCGACCTCCGCCGAGAGGACGGCGCTGCCGAGATCCATGAGCACCAGGACGCCGTCCTCCGACCACACCTCGTCGATCGCCCGCACCACGCGCAGGGCGTCGGTGCCCAGCGGATCCCCCGGTTGCTCCAGACCGCCGGCGACGCCGATGCGCAGGCCCTCCCCGCCCATCTGCGCCGCCAGCTCCGCCACCCCCTCGGCGAGCTTCGCGCTGTGGCAGACGAGGACGAGCCCGATCACGGCGGCGCCCCGGGGCGAGCCTCGCCTTCGTCGCCCGCCAGCGCCTCAGCAGCCGCCCTGAGCAGGAGCCAGGACGAGGTGGCCCCCGGGTCCTGATGGCCGGCGCTTCTCGCGCCCAGATAGCTGGCCCGGCCCTTGCGGGCCACCAGCGGAGTGGTGGCCTTCATGCCCTGCTCCGCGGCCGCGGCCGCCAGCCGCAGGGCCTCGGCCAGGTGGAGCCCGGCGGCGGCTGCGGCGCGGAGCGCCTCCGCCGCCGGAGCGAGGGCGTCGACCATCGTCTTGTCCCCGAGCTCCGCCTTGCCCCGCGCCCGCACGCCTTCGACCCCGGCCGCGAACGCGGCCGCCCAGCGCGGGAGCGCAAGCTCGGCCCCCTCGGCCGCCGCTCCCTGGGCGGCGCGTCCCTCGCCGGCCGGTCGGTCGGCGGCCGGTCCCTCGGCGCCCGGGTCGCGGCCCGCCGCCTTGCCCATCTCCAGGAACAGGGTCCCGTACAGCGGCCCGGCCGCGCCGCCCACGGTCGAGACGAGGGTCATCCCCACCGTCTTCAGGAGGGAGCCGACGTCCGCCGCGCCGCCGTCGCCCTGCGGCGGCGCGGCGGGCCCATCCGGTGCGCCGGGTCCCCCAGCCGCGCCGAGCCCCTCGAGCTTGCCGAGCACCGCCCGCATGCCGCGGTCCATGTTGCTGCCGTGGTCGGCATCGCCGATCGCCGCGTCCAGCTCGGTAAGGTGCTCGCGCTCCTCCGCCACCGCGGCCGCAAAGGCGCGCAGCCAGGCGGCCACACCCAGCCGGGAGACTCCGTCGCTCACGCGCCCCACCGCAGGCCGGGCGTGTTCACCGGCGCGTCCCAGAGCGCCGCCAGCGCATCGTCCAGGCGCAGCAGGGTGATCGAGCAGCCGGCCATGTCCAGCGAGGTGATGTAGGAGCCCACGAGGTTCCGCGTCACCGCGATCCCGAGCCCGCCCAGCAGCCGCTGCAGCTCGTTGTAGACCACGTACAGCTCCAGGAGCGGGGTCCCACCCATGCCGTTGACCAAGGCGAGCACCTCGTCGCCACGCGCAAAAGGCAGGTCCTCCACGATCGCCGCCGCCAGGACCTCGACGACCTCGTGCGCCGAACCCACGGGGCGCCGCTCCCGGCCGGGCTCCCCGTGGATGCCGATGCCGACCTCCATCTCGTCGGGGCCGAGATCGAAGGTCGGCCTTCCGGCCATCGGGACGGTGCAGGACGTGAGGGCGATCCCCATGCTGCGCCCGTTCGCGTTGACTTTGCGGCAGAGGCCGGCCACCTCTGCGAGCGGCCGGCCCTGCTCCGCCGCCGCGCCGCAGATCTTCTCGGCCAGGACGGTGGTGCCCACGCCGCGGCGCCCCGCGGTGTACAGGCTGTCCTTCACGGCGACGTCGTCGTCGATGACCACCGCCTCGACCTCGATGCCCTCGTTCCGGGCCAGCTCGGCGGCCATCTCGAAGTTCATCACGTCGCCGGTGTAGTTCTTGACGATGTGCAGGACGCCGACACCACCGGCGACGGCCTTGGTGGCTGCCAGCACCTGATCGGGCGTCGGCGAGGTGAAGACCTCGCCGGGGCAGGCCGCGTCGAGCATGCCCGGGCCGACGAAGCCTCCGTGCAGCGGCTCGTGGCCCGAGCCGCCGCCCGAGACGACCGCCACCTTGCCGGGCACCGGGGCGTCCGCGCGCACGATGTAGTCCGGCGCGGTGAACACCCGCAGGCGATCGGCGTGCGCCGCCGCGACTCCCTCCAGCGACTCCTTCACGGCGTCTTCCGGCCGGTTGATGAACTTCTTCATCGCCTCCCCCTTGACGCGGCGCTCGTCGAGACCACGCGCCGCCTTACTCCGGCGCCCTCCCTATGATAGTGCGCCAGGCGAAGGTACCAAGGGCGTTGGGGAGCCGAGGCGCTCCGCGGGGAATACTCCCGGTGCGCCGGTCAGGCCTCGGGCCGGAAGCTGAGTACCCGCGAGAGCGAGGAGTGACGATGACGATCCGCCGGGCCGCGGCAGCCGCCTTTCTCTGCGTCGCTGTGCTGACGCTCGCCGCTTGCGGCTCGTCGGGCGGCGGCTCACCCTCCCCGACGAGCAGCCTCCCCACCTCCGGAGGCTCCGGCACGCCGTCGCCCGGCCCCAGCGCCTCGCCGGAGCCGGCCGCGTCCCCGACCCCCGGCGGCCTCAGCGTGCTCTCCGTCTACTTCCTGCGCGGCCACTCTGTCGGCAGCGCCCACCGCGCCGTGCCCGCCACCGTGGCACCGGCGCGGGCCGCCCTGCTGCAGCTCCTGGCCGGCCCGACGGCGGAGGAGCTCGCCGCCGGCCTGCACACGCAGCTTCCCCCGGGCACCCGGCTGCTCGGGCTCACCATCCGCGGCGGCGTGGCGACCGTCGACCTGAACGGCCAGTTCACGGCCGGCGGCGGCCAGCTCGAAGACAGAGGCCGCCTGGCCCAGGTCGTCTACACGCTCACTCAGTTCCCGACGGTGAACGCCGTGCGCTTCCGGATCGACGGCCGACCGGTGGTCTTCCGCGGCGGTGAAGGCGAGCCCCTCCCACCCCAGACGCGCCGCTCCTTCGAGGACGTCACTCCGGCGATCTTCGTCGAGGTACCGACGGTCGGCGACCACGTGGGCAGCCCGCTCATCATCAGCGGCACCGCGAACACCTTCGAGGCCCAGTTCTTCGCGCGGGTCCGCGACGCCGCCGGCAGGAGCCTCGTGAACCAGAGCATCATGGCCACCTCGGGCAGCGGGACTCGCGGCACCTTCAACGAGGCGATCACCTTCAGCACGGATTCCGCCCGCGTCACGCTCGAGCTCTATGAGTCCTCCGCCGCCGACGGGCGGCCGGTCAACGTGGTCAGGATCCCGCTACGGATCGCCGCCGGCGGCGTTCAGTAGAGCGACCGTCGCGCCCCGGCGGCCCTCGCTGCGTCGCACCACCTGCTCGAGGGGGTCTCGCGGGCCCGGAAGGGTTGCGGGTCGGCTTTGGGGGAACAACGGCTTATCATCGGAGGCGACAGACCATGGGCTACCGCGCCTGTGGACGTGCCGATCTGGGAGGGGACTCTTGGACCAGCAATGGACCTGCATCGACGGGAACGAGGCGGCCGCGCGCGTCGCCTACGCTCTCAGTGAAGTCGTGGCCATCTACCCGATCACGCCGTCCTCACCGATGGGTGAGTCGGCGGACGCCTGGGCGGCGGGCGGCAAGCCGAACCTCTGGGGCACCGTGCCCGACGTCGTCGAGATGCAGTCGGAGGCCGGGGCGGCCGGGGCGCTGCACGGAGCCTTGCAGCGCGGTGCCCTGTCGACGAGCTTCACCGCCTCGCAGGGGCTGCTCCTCATGATCCCCAACATGTTCAAGATCGCCGGCGAGCTCACGCCGGCGGTGATCCACGTCTCGGCGCGGACCGTTGCCACCCACGCCCTCTCGATCTTCGGCGACCACAGCGACGTCATGCACGCCCGCACGACGGGGTGGGCGCTGCTCGCGTCCGCCTCGGTGCAGGAGGCCCAGGACCTCGCCCTCATCGCCCACGCGGCCACCCTGCGCACGCGGGTGCCGTTCCTCCACTTCTTCGACGGCTTCCGCACGTCCCACGAGATCGCGAGCATCGCCCTCGTCGACGACGACGACCTCCGCGCGCTCGTGCCCGAGGATGAGATCCTCGCGTTCCGCGACCGCGCCCTCAGCCCCGACGCGCCCCAGGTGCGCGGCACGGCGCAGAACCCCGACGCCTTCTTCCAGGGGCGCGAGGCCTGCAACCGCTTCTACCTGGCCACGCCGGGCATCGTCGCCGAGGCCATGGCGGCGTTCGAGCAGCGGACCGGCCGGCACTACGGCCTCGTCGAGTACACCGGTGCGCACGACGCGGAGCGAGTGATCGTGCTCATGGGGTCCGGGATCGGCGCAGCCGAACAGACGATGGAGAGCCTGACCGCCGCCGGCGAGCGCGTCGGGCTCCTCAAGGTGCGGCTCTACCGGCCGTTCCCCACGGAGCAGTTCGTGGCCGCGCTCCCGCCGACCGTGCGCACGATCGCCGTCCTCGACAGGACCAAGGAGCCGGGCTCACCCGGAGAGCCGCTCTACCTCGACGTCGTCGCGGCCCTCGCCGAGGACGCGCAGTCGGCGCGGCCGCACCTTGCGCGCCTGCCGCGCGTGATCGGCGGCCGCTACGGCCTCTCGTCGAAGGAGTTCAATCCCGGGATGGCCAAGGCGGTCTTCGACGAGCTCGCGTCCAGCGACCCGAAGCGCCACTTCACGGTGGGCATCATCGACGACGTCACCCACCTGAGCCTCACGCCGAACACGGAGTTCCGCTACCAGCGCCCGGCCGGCGAGGTCCAGGCGATGTTCTTCGGGACTGGTTCTGACGGCACGGTCGGGGCCAACAAGAGCTCCGTCAAGATCATCGGCGAGAACACCGACCTGTACGCGCAGGGGTATTTCGTCTACGACTCCAAGAAGGCGGGCTCCGTCACCGTCTCGCACCTGCGCTTCGGACCCAATCCGATCCGTTCCACCTACCTGATCGAGCGCGCCGACTTCGTGGCGTGCCACCAGTTCGGGCTGCTCGGCAAGACGGAGGTGCTGGGGCACATCCGCGAGGGCGGCACATTCCTGCTCAACAGCCCGTACCCCGCCGACGACGTCTGGCGCCACCTCCCTTCGTGCATCCAGGAGCAGGCGATCGAGAAGCACCTGCAGTTCTGGGTGATCGACGCCGACGGCATCGCCGCCGAGGCTGGCATGGGCAGCCGCATCAACACGGTGATGCAGCCCTGCTTCTTCGCGCTCTCGGGCGTGCTCCCGGCCGACGAGGCCGTGGCCCACATCAAGGAGTCGGTCGAGAAGACCTACGGCAAGCGCGGTCCGGTGATCGTGGAGAGGAACTTCGCGGCCATCGACCACTCGCTCCAGGCGCTCACCCAGGTGGAGGTGCCGGAGCGTGTCGAGTGCGGCGTGCCCGCGGGGGCCGGCCTGCTCGACGAGGCCCCGGAGTTCGTCAGGAACGTGACCGCGAGGCTGCTGGCTGGCGAAGGCGACCAGCTGCCGGTGAGCGCCTTCCCCGTGGACGGGTCCTTCCTCACGGGCACCGCCAAGTACGAGAAGCGCGCCATCGCCCGGGAGATCCCGCTCTGGGACCCGGAGCTCTGCATCGACTGCGGCAAGTGCTCCCTCGTCTGCCCGCACGCCGTGATCCGCATGAAAGTCTACGAGCCGGCGAGCCTCGCTGGCGCGCCTCCGGGATTTCGCTCCAAAGACTTCCGCTCCAAGGAGCTCCCGGGTCACAAGCTGACGATCCAGGTGTCGCCCGACGACTGCACCGGCTGCGGCGTCTGCGTGAACGTCTGCCCGGCGAAGAGCCGGACTGAAGTGCGGCGCCGGGCGATCAACATGGAGCCGGCGCCACAGCACCGCGAGGCGGAGCGCGTCAACTGGGCGTTTTTCGACACGATCCCGCCGCTGGCCAGGGACCTGCTGCCCCGGACCACGGTCAAGGGCTCGCAGGTGCTCCAGCCGCTCTTCGAGTTCTCCGGGGCCTGCGCCGGCTGCGGCGAGACCCCCTACGTCAAGCTCGTCTCCCAGCTCTTCGGCGACCGCATCGTGGTCGCCAACGCCACCGGCTGCTCGTCGATCTACGGCGGCAACCTGCCGACGACCCCATGGACCGTCGACCGCGAGGGGCGCGGGCCGGCGTGGAACAACTCGCTCTTCGAGGACACCGCCGAGTTCGGGATGGGCATGCGCCTGGGCTCCGAGGCGCGGGTCGCGCGGGCGAGGCTGCTGCTCGAGCGCCTCGCCCCGAGGCTCGGCGACGAGCTCGCCCAGGAGATCGTCGCGGCGCCCCAGGAGACGGAGGCGGAGATCCGCGCCCAGCGCGCCCGCGTGGCCGGCCTCGTGACGGCGCTCGAAGGCCTGGGCACCGACGACCCAGATGTACGCCACCTGCTCGCCCTGACCGACGACCTGGTGGACAAGGGGGTGTGGATCATCGGCGGCGACGGCTGGGCCTACGACATCGGCTATGGCGGTCTCGACCATGTGCTCGCCTCAAGCCGCAACGTCAACATCCTGGTGCTCGACACGGAGGTCTACTCCAACACCGGCGGGCAGGCGTCGAAGGCGACGCCACGAGGCGCAGTGGCCAAGTTCGCCGCCTCCGGCAAGGGCACCCCGAAGAAGGACCTTGGGGCCCTGGCGAGGGCCTACGGCAGCGTCTACGTCGCCCAGATCGCCATCGGCGCCAACGACGCCCAGGCCGTCAAGGCGCTTCTCGAAGCCGACGCCTGGCCGGGCCCGTCGCTCGTCATCGCCTACTGCACCTGCACCGCCCACGGCATCGACATGTCCAGGTCGATGGAGCACATGAAGGACGCAGTGAGGAGCGGGTACTGGCCGCTGTACCGGTTCCTGCCCGCCGTGGCGCACGGTGGCCAGCCGTTCAAGCTCGACTCCAAGCCACCGTCCATCCCGGTCCGCGACTTCACCGCCTCGGAGGCACGGTTCGCCATCCTCGCCAGGACGCACCCGGAGCGCTCCGAGCGCCTGCTCGAGCTCATCCAGGCCGATGTCGACGAGCGCTGGCACTACTACGAGCAGCTCGCCGCGATCAAGCGGGACGTCCACTCGAGGGACGATGCCGGGTCCACGGACGGGCGCCTCGAAGACGCGGAGGACGAGGAGGACTCACGATGAGCCGTCTGACCACGAGCTACCTCGGGCTCGCCCTGCGCAGCCCCTTGGTGGCGTCGGCAAGCCCCATGAACAGAGATGTGGAGGGCGCCCTGCGCCTGCAGGAGAGCGGCGCGGCGGCGATCGTGCTGCCGTCACTCTTCGAGGAGGAGGTGATCAGCGAGGAGGTGGAGCTCGCGCGCGTCCTCGAGCAGGGGGCCGAGGGGTTCGCGGAGTCCCTCGACTACTTCCCGCAGGTCGAGGCCTTCGAGAGCACCTCCGACCGCTACCTCGCGCTCATCGCGGCGATGAAGGCGAAGCTGGACATACCCGTCATCGCCAGCCTCAACGCGACCTCGAGCGGCGGATGGGTCCGCTTCGCGAGACTCATCGAGGAGGCGGGGGCCGACGCTCTGGAGCTCAACCTCTACCGGATCGCGGCCGACCCCGCCCGCACCGGGGCGGCGATGGAGGGGAGCGACCTGGAGGTGGTCCGGCAGGTGAGGGCCTCGGCTGGCATCCCGTTGGCGGTGAAGCTCTCCCCCTACTACTCCGCGCTGGCCAATTTCGCCGTCGGCGTGGTGGAGGCCGGGGCCGACGGCCTGGTGCTGTTCAACCGCTTCTACCAGCCCGACCTCGACGCGGATTCGCGAGAGGTCGTGCCGCGGCTCGAGCTGAGCCGGCCGTGGGAGCTCCGGCTGCCGCTGCGCTGGATCGCGATCCTCCGTGCGCACGTCGGCGGGGCCGCGTCACTCGCCGCCTCGAGCGGCATCCAGTCCGGCATCGACGCGGCCAAGGCCCTGCTGGTCGGCGCGGACGTGGCGATGATGACCTCGGCCGTGCTCCGCAAGGGCCGCGAGCACTTCGCGACGGTGGAGGCAGAGCTCGTGCGGTGGATGGACGAGAACGAGTACGTCTCGGTCGACGAGCTGCGCGGCAGCGTGAGCTTCGCGGCCAGCGACGACCCGTCGGCGTTCGAGCGCGCCAACTACCTGAAGACGCTGCGCTCCTGGAACGCCCCCCTCGACCTGACGTCTCGCCCCCAGCTGCCCTGAGGCCCAGCCCGGCGGCGCCGGGCGGGGCTGGCTCGCTCGGTCGCTCGCCCACCGCGCCGCCCGCCGAAGCATTGACGCCCACCCCCGAAAAGGCGGGGGAGAGAACCATGGCCCCCTCCCCCGCCTCGGGGGAGCTGCGTTGGTGCATCGTCGCTCTTACATAGCGACCCGGTTGGACGCGGCCGACGACCCCGACGGGACGGTCTCGCACGGGAACCCGACCGCCGGCGCGGCGAACGTCTGCGCGTAGCCGATCAGGTCGACGGCGATCACGCGGCAGTGGTTGGTCGCCTTCTTGACGGGAGCCCCGTCGGTGAAGGTGACGGTGGTGCCGGAGCTGAGGCCGGCGTCGGTCACCGAGCCGTTGGCGTTGAGGATCGGCGCCGCGCGGCTGACCGCGCCGATGGTCGTCCACGATCCACCGGCAGACGTCGCCCTCTGGATCTGGAAGCCGGTCTCGTTCACGGACTTGTTCAGGAACGTCACCCGCACCGAGGTTCTGGGCGAACTCAGTGCTGGTCCATGTTCAGGCGTGACGTGCCGTGGCGAAGTGTCTCGTCCGGCAACGTGTCGGCAACGAGGCGACCGACTCAGAGGCGCCCGAGCACCTTCGCGAACGCGAGATCGACCACGACGCGGTCCACGCCGACGAGGTCGCGAGCTGCCTCGCGCTCTTCGGCGAAGTCAGGCCGCATCAGACGCCGAGACACAAGCAACCGCTCGTGGTGCACCGCGGAAACCAGCACTCATGTCAGGCACCTGGTCTCCAACTTCCTTGGCGCGGACACAATTACTTCACATATGCGGACTATTTACATGTGATAGCTATACGACTTGACCCGATCATGTCTCACCACTCCAGACATCTCACGCGCCTCCTGCCGGTTCTGAGGCACGCTGTCGCACACTTGGGGATCGAGCAGACACCGACCGGCAGACGTCTCGGCCTCACGAACGCGCGCGTCATGGCCCTCGTCACCGTGGACTCAACGGACCACTGTTCGATGTCCGATCTGGCGCGCGCGCTCGACCTCCCCGCCTCACTCGCGACCAGGGTGGTCGACGAACTCTCTGCCCGAAGCCTCGTGAAGCGCTTCGATGACGACGCGGACCGACGCAGGGTCCTTCTGCGTCTGACGCCCGAGGGACAGGCGGCCATCGTTGCCGCCCAAGCCGAGGCCGAGGAACAGATCTCCGCCGTCATCGAGCGCATGTCGCCGAAGGAGACCGACGCGCTTGTCATAGGCTTGGAGAGCTTCTTGCGTGTACTCCATGAACCCTCGCACGGCGCAGTGGTGCTCCCCGACCACACCCACGTCTCACTCGACTCCGAAGCGGCCACGCTCCGAACATCTCGTCTCCGGGAGGATGCTTGAGCCCCCACGACCACGCGTCCCACCGCCACGGACACGCACACAGGCACGGCACTGTGGACCCCGCGCTCGTCGCCGACTCCAGCTCGGACGGCATCAGGGCGGTCCAATGGTCCCTGGTGCTGCTCGGTGCGACCGCGGCCATCCAGATGGCGATCGTGCTTCTCTCCGGCAGCGTCGCATTGCTCGCCGACACGGTCCACAACGTGGGAGATGCCCTCACCGCAGTGCCGCTGTGGGTGGCCTTCTCGCTGTCTCGTCGTCCGCCGACGAAGGTGTTCACGTATGGGCTGGGGCGTGTCGAAGACCTCGCCGGCGTCGCCGTCGTGCTCACCATCCTGCTCAGTGCGGTCTACGCCGCCTACGAGTCGGTGGATCGACTCATCCACCCGCGGCCAGTCTCTCACGTGCTGGTGGTGGCGCTCGCAGGCACGGTGGGCTTCGCTGGCAACGAAGCAGTAGCGATCCTGCGCACCAGGGTGGGACGCCGGATCGGCAGCGCAGCATTGGTGGCGGATGGCTACCACGCACGCACCGACGGCTTCGCAAGCCTCGCAGTGCTTGTGGGGGCGATCGGTGTGTGGCTCGGCTTCGCTCTCGCCGACCCCCTCATCGGCCTTGCCATCAGCGCCGCCATCTTCCGCATCGTCTGGCAATCGGCGCGCTCTGTGCTCACGCGGGCCATCGATGGCGTCGAGCCGGGAGTCGTCGACGAGCTCCGCCACGCGGCAATGCACTCCCCCGGCGTATGCGACGTCACGGACACTCGGGTGAGATGGATCGGCCACGTGATGTACGCGGAGCTCAACGTCTCCGTCGACCCGGAGTTGTCGGCCGCGGAAGGACACGATGTGGCGGTGGAGGTGCGCCATCAGCTGCTGCATCATCTGAACTACCTTGACGATGCCACCGTCCACGTCGATCCCGCGACGGCTTCAGGCCAGCGACATCATGCCATTGCAGCGCACGAACACGAAGGGCTGCCGCTCCACACACATTAGGCGACAGCCGCCCCCGCCCTCACACCGCGACCGCCCCATTGTCGCCGCCGACACGACCGCCGCAGCAGGTGTGCCGCAGGCCTCGGTCCAACCTCGCGAGAGCGGCCGCCAGGTCACTGCGCGAGAGAAACGGTGCTTGACCTGCGGGGAGTAGGTGTGCGGCACGCAACGCACGTTCGACCTCCAGCACCCACGGCATGCGCAGACCGCACTCCCGCAGCATGTCTGCGTCGGCCATGATCTCTGGAGGGGCACCGTGAGCAACAATGAGCCCGCCACGCATGATCGCCACTTCATCGGCCCACTCGTAGGCCAAAGCCATGTCATGGGTCGCGATGATGAGCGTCGTGCCGGCCTCGTGAAGGCCCTTGAGCACCTCGAGGAACTGCTCGGCGCCACTCGGGTCGAGGCCGGACAAAGGCTCATCGATGATGAGCACCTGCGGCCGCATGGCCACCGCACCTGCGATCGAAGCACGCTTCTTCTGCCCGAAGCTGAGCATGTGCGTGGGCCGATTGCGGAGAGGAGTGATGTCGAGTGCGTGCAGCGCCTCCTCGACACGCTCGCGAGTCTCGGCATCACTTAGGCCGAGATTGAGCGGCCCGAACGACACATCCTGGAACACGCTGCCGGCAAAGAGCTGGTCGTCCGGGTTCTGAAACACGAGCCCCACAGACTGCCGCCACGCAGTAAGGCCGCGGTGAGTGTACTCGGCCGGCGAGCCGTCGACAGAGACGACCCCGCTCTTGGGCCGCAGCGTGCCGTTAAGGTGCAGTAGCAGTGTCGTCTTGCCGGCCCCGTTAGCCCCCACGAGCGCGTGGCGCTGCCCGGCCTGGACCGCAAGATCGAGACCCGTCAGGGCTGCCACGCCGCCGTCATAGGCGTAGTGCAGCTTCTCCGCCAAGAGGACGACGCCCATTACAGAGCCCGCCACGCCAGCAACCCCATCGCTAGTGTGCACGCCTGAACGACGATCACCACGGAGACGCCGAGGACGGTCGCCCGAGCGCCTTCGTCGAGCACGCGAAGCTCGCCGTGCCAGTTCCGGGCTTGGAGGCCCTTGTCCATGGCCCGCGCCCTCTGCAGCGTCTGTCCGAAGAACGTCGCAATCATCATGGCCAGCGACCGATACGTAGTACGCAGGGTGCGATACCCCAGCCGAGACGACTGCGCGGCACGGATGGACCGCACGGTATCGACGCAGACCCAGATGTTCCGATAGATGAGCAGGCTCACCTCCGTCAGGACCTCCGGCGCTCTCACCCTGCGCATCACTCCAAGGATCTGCGGTACCGGTGTCGTGAACGACAGGAAGAACAGGCAGCTCAAGGCTGCCAAGGAGCGAAGGGTCACGCGCACCGCCAGCTCGAGACCTCCCGGGGCCGCGTGAAAGCTCACCAGCCACTGACCGCCGAAGTCGATCGAGACCAGTAGCGGCACGACACCGACGACCAGGAACGCGAGCGGACCGACGACGAGCTTACGGTACGTTCCGAACGGGACGCGGGCCACGAGCAGGGTCGCGACCAGCATGACGACGAGGACGACCACGCAGCCCGGCCAGGGCGGCAGCAGGAGGGCAAGGAGCAGCATGCCAAGAGCGAATGCGGTCTTCTCCCCGGCGCTCCGCCCGGCCAGTCGGTTCGTGTACGCAACGAGGTCGATCAGGTGCATCAGCTCTCCGTCGCCGCCGTCGCCGTGGTGGTCGCCTTCGGCGGCGAGGTGTCGGTGGCGTCCGGCGTGACCTGAGCGCGGCCCTTGGCGCGGCCGACGTAGTAGCCCAGGGCGTAGAACACGAGGCCGGCGCCGATCGCGGCCTGAAGCGCGAAGAGGAGGCTCTCGATCTCTCCACTTGGCGGCTCCCAGATGGAGCTGAACCAGGGCTCGTAGCCGGGATCGATCTGTGTGATCGCCGCTTCCGCCTGGCCGTCGGCGCCCGCGAACTCGGCCTTCCCGGACTGGATGATCAGCGGCACGACGGCCAAGGCCACGACCGCCAGAAGAACGATGAAAGTGACCTTCTTCATCACGCCACCTGCCCCTGACGCAGCAGTCCGATCTCGTCGAGCTCGGTGCGACTGTACTTGACGAGGTACATCATGATCAGCGACGTCAGCAGGCCCTCGCTGAGCGCCAGCGGAATCTGGGTGACGGCGAAGATACCCATGAACTTGGCCGTGGAGCCAGAGAAGCCGCTGATGGGATCGGGGAACGCCCAAGCGAGCTGGAGCGACGTCGTCATGTACGTCGCCAAGTCGCTGAGCGCCGCGCCGAGAAAGACGGCGAGCCACAGCGGGACGCCGAGACGGCGCGAACCCTTGTACATGCCCCAGGCGACGAACGAGCCGACGATCGCCATGGAGAAGCTGTTGGCGCCGAGCGTCGTGATGCCGCCGTGAGCGAGCAGCAGGGCCTGAAAGAGCAGCACGATGGCGCCGATCAAGGTCATGATCCACGGTCCGAAGAGGATGGCACCCAGACCGATACCGGTGGGGTGCGAGCAGCTCCCGCTCACTGAGGGGAGCTTGAGCGCCGAGAGCACGAAGCAGAAGCCGCCGGCGGCGCCCAGCAGGAGCAGCGTGGAGCGCTTCTCCTCGACCAGGCGCCTGGCTGCGAAGACGCCCTTCACCCAGAATGGCGCCGCGGCGAGAAACCACACGAGCGCGAACGCCGCCGGTAGATAGCCCTCCATGATGTGCATGGCCACGATCTGCACTGCTAGACCTCCTCCTCCGTGGGCGCAGCACGCGTCCCCGTGCGCTCGCTACCCTTCTGCTCGCTCACAGTCCGGGCAGATCCCGTAGACCTCGAGATGATGCCCGTAGATCCTGAATCCGGTGGCGGCCTCGAGCTCCTCCTGCATGTCGATCAGGTCGCCCTCGCCATCGAAGTCGACCACCTTTCGGCAGACGCCGCAGATCAGTGGGTGCTAGTGGCCGACCCCCGTGGCTACGAGGCACTGCTGACCGCCACTTGCCTGGACCCACACGAGCAGCCCAAGTTCGGCAAGCAGAGCGACCGTCCGATAGACGGTGGCCTGACCGATGCCCTCGAGCTCAAGCGCGTGGACGGCCTCAGCCATGGTCACGGCACGGTCGGCGGCAGCGAAGTAGTCGAAGATCGTCCGTCTCTGCCGCGTGAACGGCATGCCGCGAGCGGGGACCATCGCTTCGACAGAGTAGAGCCTGGCATTTGCAAGCAGCTTCATGACTGAGAATAATTATCGTTCTGTGGCAGCGTGTCAAGCCCTTGCCGCTGCCCCGGCTGTCGCCGCGCGAGGACCCGTGCGACGTTCGGATTCGAGGTCAATGACGTGACGATGATCAGTGCTGTCGCGCGAAAGGTGAGGCTTGACCCGCCTTGATACCGACTGCTACGGTTGAGACATATTCTCTCGTCAGCACCCGGAAACCGGTGCAAGACCGGTGCTGCCCCGCAACTGTGACCGCGGACGAACGTCGCACGAGAGCCACTGCCCACACGGGCGGGAAGGCGCGACCAGTAGGTTGACGCGGAAGCCAGGAGACCGCTACCGAGAGCACGCCATGAAGGGCTTCGAGGGAGGGCAGGCAGCGATGACGAACCGCACATGCTCACCGTTCATACCAGCGCCGCGGCCGAAGCGGCCCGGTCCGGTCCATCCTCAACCCGGGTCGAGACGCCCACGTCCATCGCGCCCGGCAGCGGCGACAGCGATAGGGCGACCGTGAGCGCCGCCGATGCCGCCTCGCAAGAAGATGCTGCGCCACTCGCTGGCACGCGCCAGCATGGCTGCGTCCAGGTCTACACCGGTGAAGGCAAAGGCAAGACCACGGCAGCATTCGGCCTCGCCTTGCGAGCCTCAGGACACGGCAAGCGCGTCTACATAGGCCAGTTCATGAAGGGCCGTGCCAGCGGCGAGGTCGCGGCGGTCTCCGGCAACAGGCTGATCCATGTGGAGCAGTACGGAGAGGCGACGTGCGGACCTCCCTGGCACGCGCCCGACGGGCACGCCAGCGGCCCCCAGAGTGGACTCTCGCGGGCCCGCGAAGCGCTGTGTTCGGGCGAGTACGACGTCGTGGTGCTCGACGAGATCGACGTCGCCATCTGGTATGGCCTGCTTACGCAGCGCGAGTGCCTGGCGCTCGTCGATGAACGCCCCGGGCACATCGATCTCGTGCTCACCGGCCGCTGGGCGCCACCCGCGCTGATCGAACGCGCCGACCTCGTCACCGAGATGCGCGAGGTCAAGCACTACTATCGGCAAGGCGCCCGGGCTCGCGCCGGCATCGAGTACTAGCCTGTGACGAACGAGCGGATATACTTCCGGACATGCCTGGCGTCGCAGAAGCGCTGTCGTCCCTGATCCACCACCTCTGCGGTGGTGAGCCCCCCCTGCGCATCCGTTTGTGGGACGGCAGCGCGCTCGGGGGCGCCGCCGGTCCAGACGCCACCGGCCCCCGTGGCGACCCTACTTCGGGCGACGGCGCGGCCCTCGTGATCTCGTCGCCGATGGCCCTGCGCCGCATCCTGTGGCAGCCCAACGAGCTCGGCCTCAGCCGCGCCTACGTCGCCGGCGAGATCGACGTGGAGGGCGACATCTGGTCGCTCTTCACGCTGCAGGCGCTGCTGTCCCCCGCGGACCGCCCCGGCGGATGGAGAGCATACCTCGAAGGCGGGCGGCGGCTGTTCGCGGCCGCCCGCGCCGCGGGCGCGCTCGGCCCGCCCCTCCAGCCGCCGCCCGAGGAGGCTCGCCTGCGCGGCCCGCTGCATTCGCGCAGCCGTGATGCGCAGGGCGTCGCGCACCATTACGACGTGTCCAACGAGTTCTATCGCCTCATCCTGGGCGAGACGATGACGTACTCGTGCGCCTACTTCTCCACTCCTGACACCCCCCTCGCCGACGCCCAGCGGGCCAAGTACGACCTGGTCTGCCGCAAGTTGGGCTTGCGGCCCGGGATGCGCCTGCTCGATGTCGGCTGCGGCTGGGGCGGCATGGCCGTGCACGCGGCAGAGCACTATGGCGTGCGGGCCGTGGGCGTGACGCTCTCCCGGCGCCAGGTCGAGTACGCGCGCGCGGCGGTCGCCGCCACGGGGCTCGACGACCGCGTCGAGATCCGCCTGCAGGACTACCGCGACGTCACGGACGGGCCGTTCGACGCCGTCTCGAGCATCGGCATGGTCGAGCACGTGGGGGCGTCCCGGCTGGCCGAGTACTTCGCCTGCCTGCACGCGCTGCTGCGCCGGGGCGGCCGGTTGCTGAACCACGGCATCTGCCGGCCGCGCGGCAGCCGCGGCCTCGGCCGCCACTCCTTCGTCGGGCGCTACGTCTTCCCCGACGGCGAGCTGCACGAGGTCGGCATCATCGCGCAGGCCATGCAGGCACGCGGCCTCGAAGTGCGCGACACGCACTCGCTGCGCGAGCACTACGCGCTCACCCTGCGCCACTGGGTGCGCAACCTCGAGGAGAACTGGGACGAGGCGGTGCGCATCGCCGGCGCCGGGCGGGCGCGGGTCTGGCGGCTCTACATGGCCGGCTCGGCAGAGAACTTCGCCCGCGGCCAGCTCACGGTGCACCAGCTCCTGGCCGTACGGCCGCTGGAGGACGGCGGCTCTGGTATGCCCCTCACGCGCGCCGCCCTGCTCGGCTGACGGCCTCACCCGCCGGCGCCTGCCGGCGCGCCCTCGCAGACCCCTGCCGGCGCCGCTCGGCGCCGGGTCGTCGCGACCCTGCGGGCACGGCGCCGGTCATGGCACCGTCCTGAGCTGCGCCAGGGTCCGGCCCAGGGCCTGGATCTGGCGTGCGAAACCGGCCAGGTCGCCGGCGCGCAAGGCGGCTTGGGCAGCCGCGTACTGGGCGTTGGCGCGGGCGATCAGGCGAGCCGTGGCGGCGCTCGCCGGGCCCGCCGACGGCGACCCCGCGCCGCCCGTCCCGCCCTGGGTGCCCGCCGGCGGCGCGCCGCCGAAGACGCCGGCGAGAGCCTCGCCGAGCGTCGGCGCCATCACGACGTTCTGCTGCTGCCCCGTGGGCAGGTCGGTCCTGGCGGACGTGGAGCGGTAGAACACGATCACCCGCTGGATCTGCGGCAGCCGGGTGGTGGACGACTGCAGGTACAGGGGCTGGACGTAGAGCAGCGAATCGCCGATCGGCACCGTCAGCAGGTTGCCGAAGATCACGTGCGAGCCCTGCTGACCCCACAGCGTGCGCTGGCTCGAGATCGTGGGGTCCTGGTTGATCGCCGCCTCCACCTGGGCCGGGCCGTACACGCTCAGGTTGGAGGGGAACCCGAAGCTCACGGCCCGGCCATAGTGAGGCTCGTCCGACTCCGCCCCGAGCCACGCGATCATGTTGGGGCGGCCGTTGGGCACGAACGGCAGGATCAGCATGAACTCCTCACGCGTCTGGCCCGGCAGCCGCATGATCATGTAGTAGGCGCTCATCGGGCCCGAACCCGTGATCGAGACGTTGCCCGGGATCTCCCACTGGTTGCCCTTGTTGTACAGGAGCCCCGGGTCGGTGACGTGATACGTCGCGAACACCTGCGCCTGGATCGTGAACAGGTCCTGCGGGTAGCGCACGTGCCGGCGCAAGGCGGCGGGCATGGCCGAAGCCGGGCGGAACATCCCCGGGAAGATCTTCTCGTAGGTGCGCAGCAGCGGGTCCCGAGGGTCGAAGACGTAGAACTCCATGCTGCCGTTGTACGCGTCGACGACGACCTTGACCGAGTTGCGGATGTAGTTCAGCTCCCTGTTCGGCGCGGAGTACGGGATGCTCCTCGTGGTGGTGTAGGCGTCGGCGATCCAGAAGAGCCTGCCGCCGGCGATCACCATGTAGGGGTTGCCGTCGAACTGCAGGAACGGCGCCGCCGCGGCCAGCCGGGCCCGGACGTCGTCGTAGATGATCACGCGGCTGCGGCTGGTGATGGACGACGAGGTGAGAAAGCGGAAGTCGCGGTCACGCACCGCGAAGGCCAGGCGGTTGACCCACGAGCCGATGGGGACGCCACCGCTGCCGGTGTACTCGGCGTACACGTCGCCGTTGGGGCCCGGATAGTCGAAGGCCGGGTCCTTGGTCCTGACCAGCACGTAGTCGGTGCCCAGCAGACCGTAGTAGATGCGCGGCTGCGTGATGGCGAGCGAGGGGTCCGACGAGACCGTCGGGACGTTCTGGACGAGGAAGTCCGGCGAGCCGCCCGAGGCTACCTGGTTGACCGCCGAGAGGGCGACTCCGTAGCCGTGCGTGTAGGTGATGTGCCGGTTCACCCACGTCTGCGCCTGGGCCGGCAGGCCCGCCAGGCGCAGCTCCCGAGGCGCCAGCATCGTCTGCGTGTCCACGCCGTCTATCACGTATCGATCGACGCTCACGGTGCTGAATGAGTAGTAGGGGCGCAGCTCCTGCAGCTGGCTGTAGCTCCGGAGGAGGACCTGCGGATCCCACAGGCGGACGTTGCGCACCGTCACGTCGTTCTCCCGCAGCTTGGCCGCCGAGAGGTCGCCCTTGAGCGGGTAGGGCGTCTCCGTGATCGCCGTCAGGCCGTAGGCGGCGCGCGTCGCCGCCAGGTCGTAGGCGATGTACGGCGTCTCCCTCGCGAGCTGGTTCGGACTCACGACGAGCGCCTGGAAGACCGCCGGCACGATGCCGAGGAGGACGAGGAAGGCCGCGAGCCACACCCCGACGGCGGCCGGCGGCCACCAGGCGCGCCGGTGGCGCGCGGCGTTGAAGACGAGGGCGCCGCCGAGGGCGAGCGTGAGCACCATCAGGACGCGGATCATGGGCAGGCGGACGTGCACGTCCGTGTAGCCGGCGCCGAACACCGCCCCGGCGGTCGAGTACAGCAGGTCCCAGGCCTTGATCAGGTAGCGCAGACCACCGACGATGAAGAGGGCCCCGACGAGGGCGGAGAGGTGCGCCGCGGCCCCGGGTTCGGCGTGGAGGCCGGTCACGCGCGAGACGCTCTCGGCCACGCGGGCCGGCGGCGGCATGCTCGCCAGCTCCTGCGGCGTGCGCTGCACTGCGGCCGGCCGCCGCCGGACCTCCATCCCGCCGAGGACGAGGTGGGCGATCACCGAGGCGACGACGGCCGCGGCCAGGGTGGCGAAGACGAACGAGGCGGCGTACCGCCAGGCCGGCAGCCGGAACACGTAGAACGACAAGTCGTGCCGGAAGATCGGGTCTGTGACGCCGAACGGCACGCCGTCCAGGGCCCGCGCGAACACGAGCCAGGCGCCGGCCGCCGCCGAGCCGGCGATCAGGGCGCCCCCCGACGCGACCGCCAGCCCCACCCGGCGCACCCAGCGGTAAGCCCCCTCGCCGCGCACGACCTCGACCACGTCGACGCCCTCCACGGGCCTATACCGGGGAGCCAGCCGCCGCGCCGCCTCGATGTTGCCGAAGACGATGGCGAAGAAGGCGGCCGCGAAGAGCGGCCCGACGACCGCGCCGATGACGAAGCGCCTCCAGAAGACGGTGCGCAGCCCGACTTCGCCGAGCCAGAGCCAGTCGACGTAGAGGCGGGCGACGACGCCGCACACCGCGACAACGGCGACGACGATGGCCACCGCCGGGAGGACGTGGCGTACTCGTCGCCGGCGGCGCGGCGGAACCTCACTCTCAGGCGCATCGATGGCGGTGACCACGTTCATGCCGGCAGTATTCCCACGTGCGCCGACACCGACATCAAACCCGTTACGGAAGTCCTGCGGGCGCAGTCCTCGCAACACCTGACGCGTCCATCCTCACCTTCTACGAGCACGGCGAGCGCGTCCTCTGGGACGTGCATCACCCAGACAGGGCGATCGCCGTGCGCCTGCGCGATGAGCTCCACGCGGGGCTTGTCGCAGAGGTGGAGGACCCCGCTGCGTCCATCGCGGCGAACGCGAAGCCGTGCGCAGGAGGGAGACGCGCGCCGCGCCGCCCGGCTGACCGAAGTTCTAGCGGAGTTCAGTCAGGGCCCCGATCCGGTAGCCTTGCGCCCGGAGGCCGGCGATTGCCCGGGGCAAAGCCTCGGCGTTGCTACGCGAGACCGCGTGCAGCAGGTAGATGGCGCCCTTGTGGCTGCCCGCGAGGATACGCTCGAGCGTGAGCGCGACAGGCGGTTGATCGTCGACGAGCCAATCGCGATGGGCGAAGCTCCAAAAGACGGTCGCATACCCCAGGCGCTGCGTGCGGCACATGCTGAGGGCGCTGTACTCCCCCATTGGCGGTCGCAGAAGGCGTGCCATCGAGTGCCCCGTCGCCTTCGCGAAGGCCTTCTCCGTGGCGCGGATCTCCCTTGCGAACGCGGTCCGGTCGCGGGCGAGCGAAGGCAGGGAAGGATGGCTGTCGGTGTGGTTGGCGACGATGTGACCTTCGTCCGCCATGCGCCGCACCAGGGCCGGGTTCCCGCGGACGTACGCGCCGGTGACGAAGAACGTCGCCTCGACGCCGGCGTCGCGCAACGCGTCGAGGATCCGACCGGTAAAGCCGTTCTCGTACCCCTCGTCGAAGGTCAGGTAGACGACCTTCTCCCCCGTGTCTCCCAGGTAGCGGCCGCCGTTCTTGTGGAGCAGGCGCGCCGCGTCGTCGGGGATCGCGGGCCGACCGTGCGACTCGCCCGGAACGTAGTACCAGGAGCGGAGGGCGTTGTCCGACGGGCACGACGGCGAGGGTAAGGTCGAGGGTGAGGGTGATGGAAAGCGCGTGCCCGAAGGCGTTACCGGCGGGGAGCCGGACGGCGGACCGGAAGACGGAGACGCTGTCGAGGTGGGTCCGGCCGTAGCGCCCGGCGCCGGGGTCACGGGCGAGGAGGGCGCCGGGCTGGAGCCGGACGTCTCGGGGGCGCCGCCGCAGGCGGCGAGTACAACCCAGAGCGCCAGCCCGAGGGCGAGCGCCCCCCCGAGCAGCGCCGGGCGCCCGCGACGACGCGGCACCCCGGGCTGGAATCTATCGGTCGATCTTTGGATCATCGGCTCCGGCGCCTCCAGGCCTCATCTGCGATCGCGGCCGTCCCGGGACCAGTCGCCTCGGGTCTCGAGTACCAGCGTACCCTCGGCCCGCGCCGAGGGCACGTCCCGTCGCGCTCGCGACGCGCGTCGCAGGACGGTGTCGCCTGCACTGGCTACGGCTATTCGCGGATGGCGGTCCACACCGCCCGCCTGTCGTTCGCAGGCCGGCATGCGCCGCTTCCGCCCACGTGCGCTCATCGTGCACGTGTCGGACACGGAGGCGGTGCGCCAAGTCCTGCTCTTCGTCCAGGTCAAGTCAGGCCCAATGGCTGACTTTGCGGTCCACATCCTTGGGAATAACGATTCCTGGCGAGGGCGCACCGAGCGGCGCCGCCGAGATCGCCGGAGGGTCAGAGGGGTGTGGGGTGCCGGGCGGTCCTGGCCCGCAAGAGGGCGCACCCAACCTTCAGTCTCAGTCCTCTTTCTCCCGGTCGGCAAGGCAGAGGGTAATGAAGGGGGAGATCATGGCTGGAGCGTTTTCTCGACGGGAGTTCTTCAAGATCGGCGCCGGCGGATTACTGGGCCTCTACATCGGCTCCCGCCTCGACGGCTTCGTCCCGGTGGCGTACGCGGCCATCCCAGGCGGCACGCTCGACCCGGCAGGGCTTGGCGTGCCCAAGTTCGTGACCCCACTCCTCATCCCGCCGGTGATGCCTCGGGCAGGGACGATCAAGCTGAGGGGCGGCAAGAACGCGGACTACTACGAGATCTCGATGGAGCAATTCGCGCAGCAGATCCTGCCGGCGAGCCTCCCCGCGACGACGGTCTGGGGCTACGGCGCCATGAAGGCAGCAGACGCGAGAGGGCTGCTCCTGCACAACGCGCCCTCGCTGACCATCGAGGCCCGAGCCAACAGGCCGGTGCGGGTGAAGTGGATCAACGGACTGGTCGGCGCGAACGGCAACTTCCTGCCGCACCTGTTGCCGGTCGACCCGACCCTGCATTGGGCCAACCCGCCCGGGGGCGTCGCGGAACGCGACACGCGGCCGGCGTTCCCCGGGGGGACGCCGGGCCCCTACACCGGTCCGGTGCCCATCGTCACCCATGTGCACGGCGCCGTCGGCGTCGGCGATGAGAGCGACGGGTACGCCGAGGCCTGGTACCTGCCCGCCGCCAACAACATCCCCGAAGGCTACGCCAAGAAGGGAACCTGGCACCGCGGACGCGCACCCGATGCACATGCACGAGGTGGTGTTCGAAGTCGTCGACCGCCAGGCCATGACCTTCACGGAGACCATGGACGGTCCCACCAACGTCGCCGTGGTGGGCACCGCGCGGCCGCCCGAGGCGTGGGAGAGCGGCTTCAAGGACACGGTGATCGCCTACCCGGGCGAGGTCACGCGCATCCGCACTCAGTTCAAGCGGCCGGGGCAGTTCGTGTGGCATTGCCACATCGTCGAGCACGAGGACAACGAGATGATGCGGCCGTTCCGGGTGGGGCCGGTGCAGCCGGGCCAGCCGGCGTAACGGCCGCTGGGCACAGGGGCGGCCGGCCTGGTTGGTTTGGGGCGGCCGCCCCGGGTGGCATCTCTTCACCAGGCGAGGTGATCGAGAGATGGCGACGCGGCAGGGGCGGCAGAGTCAGGCGCTTCCGCGCGAGGGCGTGGGCCCCGGCGGTCGGCCGCGGGGGCCGAGGCTGCACTCGCCACCGAAGATCCGGCCCCAGCACGTGGTCCTGGGGCCGTCCGACCGCTTGGCGGGCCGCCCGTTCACCGACCCGGAGGAGACGCAGGGCGACGCGCTCATCATGGCCGCGATGCTCGCGCGTGAACGCGCGATCGCTCGCACGTGGCGGCGCCACGACGCGGGGCCTGGGATCGTCGAGCAGACCGAGGCGGGCAGCAGGCAGCTGCTCGCCGTGCCCGACGGCGGCGCCCTCCTGGCGGCGCACGACGTGACCGCCGTCGGGTTCTTCGGGCAGCTCCGCGCGGGCGTCGACCACGCCGTCCTCTTCGAGCACGAGCGCCGGATAGCCGAGACCTTCCCCGCCTTCGCCGGCCTCGGATTCCTCAGCTACTTCGACCTCGGCCCGGAGCACGGCCGCTACGGCAACCTGATCCTCTTCTCGACCCCCGACGTGCCCGCGGAGTGGCACGCCAACCCCGCCCACCGGCAGGCGGTCGCGATCGCGCCGCAGCACTACGACAGTGTGCGGCTGCACAAGGGGCGGATCCCCGGGTCGTTCCTGGGCGACGGCGAGCCGCGTATCGAGCGCACGCAGTACCTCGACTTCCGCGGCGCGCGGATCTGGCGCGCCGCGCGCTCGTACACGTGAGGCGGCGCGAGCGGCGGCGCCTCGCGCCCGCCGACGCTCGCGCCGCCGCTCGGCGTCGCGACGCCCGGGCGCCGCCTCAGACGAAGTAGTAGGTGTTCAGGCGCCAGCCCGACAGAGGCACGCCACCCTTGTCGGGCACGACGCCGCCGAGCTTGGTCGAGTGGGCGTCGACCTGGTCGTTGAAGGACCAGATGAGAAGGCCGTCGTTCTCGAACTGGATCTTCTGCGCCTCGGCGATCAGCTCGTTGCGCCCGGTGTCGTCGGCGGTGCGGAACGCCTCCTTGACGATCCCGAGCCACTCGTCGTTCTCCCAGTGGGTGTCGTTGTAGGGAGCGGTGGGCATGGAGGCGGAGGTCGTCTGGGTGAGGTAGTTGTGCGTGTACCAGAAGTCCTGGGCGAACGTCCACTTGGTGTAGTCGTCGCCGAAGAACACGCCGGATTCAAGCTTGTTGACCTTGACGTCCACGCCGGCGCCCCTGGCCTGCTCGGCGAACACCTGGGCGGCGGCCACGACACCGCTGCCGATAGCGTCCGAGGTGTTCAGGACCACGGAGAGATCGCTGTAGCCCGCCTCCTTGAGCAGCGCTTTGGCCTGCTCCAGGTCCTGCTCCGTCTGCGGGATGTCCTGGGGATAGCCCGGGTCGAAGGGGGCGTACATGTCGTTGCCGAGCGAGCCGAAGCCGGCGTAGGCCTGCTCGATCATCGCCGGCCGGTCGGCGATCAGCTTGAACGCCTTGCGCACCCGGACGTCGTCGAACGGCTTCTTGTCGATGCGCATGGTGATGGGCTGCCAGGCCCCGGTCTTGGCGTCGAGCACCCGCAAGCCCACGTTGCCTTCGATGACGGGCACCTGGGCGCTGGGCAGGTCCGATATGGCGTCCACGCTGCCGCCGAGCAGCGCGTTGACCCTGGCCGTCGTGTCGGCGAACTCGAGGATGGTGAGCTCGTCCACCCAGGGCACCTGGCCGTAGTAGTTGGGGTTCGGGACGAAGACCATCTGCTCGCCGGGCGAGAAGCTCTTGAGCTTGAATGGACCCGTGCCGATCGGGTTCTGCGGGTCGTAGCCCACCGGCACGATGCAGTTGATGTAGTAGCCCAGCGCCTCGGAGAAGACGGCGTTCGGCTCGGTCAGCGCGAACTCCACGGTGAGGTCGTCGACCTTGCGGATGCCGCTCGCCTTGAGCAGCGACAGGTTGGAGGCGCCGGTCATGGGCGCCTTGGGGTCGATGATGCGCTTGTAGCTGAAGACGACGTCGTCCGCCGTCACCGACTTGCCGTTGTGGAACTCGAGGCCCTGCTTGAGACGGACCGTCCACCTGGACGCGTCACCACTCGGGGTCACCTCGTCGGCCAGCAGGTTCTCCAGCTCGTAGTCGTTGGTCCAGCCGAGCAGCGCGTCGTACATCTGGTGGATGAGCGCGATGGTCGGGACGGTGGAACCTCCCGCCTGCCCGTCCGCCGTCTCCTTGGACGAACCCCCGACGGTGCCGACGCGCAGCACGCCACCCTTCTTCCCGGCGCCCGCCGCGGTGGCGCTCGGCGCCGGGCTGGCGCTGTCGTCGCCGGATCCGCAGGCAGCGACGGCCGGGCCCAGCGCCACGGCGGCCCCGGCCACCACAGCGCCCTTGAGCACGTCGCGACGGGTCAGCTGCACCTTGGCCAGGCTCCCGCCTGAGGCACTGTTCGGTCCGTTCATGGCATCCCCCCTGCCGATGGTGGTGAGCGCCGCCAGCCGAGCCGGCGGCGCCGTCACCCTAACACTCACTCCTATACGGTTCAAGAGAAATAGTGTTATTCTGCACCTGATACCGTGATAGCGGAATGTCTTCATGATAGCGCATGCAGGAGTCTCGTGTGTAATGGATTGCTGGGAAGGAGCTTCTGACCATGGCTGAGGGCAAGCACAGGTACGCGGAGATGACCTGGCCTGAGATAGCAAGAGTCGCGGCCGAGGATCGCGTCGTCGTCATCCCCATCGGCACGCTCGAAGACCACGGCCTGCACCTGCCGATCGACACCGACGTGAGGATCATCGAGGCCATCTGCAACGGTGCCTGCGAGCGAGCCCCCGGCAGCGTGGTGCTCCTGCCGACCGTCACGCACGGCTACTCCCCGCACCACGCCGACTTCCCGGGCCCGATCAGCATCCGCTGGAACATCTTCGTCGAGCACCTGCTGGACATCACCCGGAGCCTCATCGGCCACGGGTTCAAGCGCTTCATCCTCGCCAACGGGCACGGCTCCAATCAGCCGCTCGTCAACATGGCGGCACGGCTCACGATCGTCGAGCACCCCGAGGCGATCGCCTGCGACTACTTCTACCTCTCCACGCCGGCGGGTCTGGAGGCCGTCAAGGGCGTCCGCGAGAGCGCCTTCCCCGGCGGCATGGCCCACGCCTGCGAGCTCGAGACGTCGATCTACCTGCATCTGGACCCGGCCCTCGTGCAGATGGACAAGGCCGAGAAGGACTTCAGCACGCCTCCCTCCGACTACTTCTACTACGACTGGCTCGACGGCCCCGGCTCGATGATGGAGTACTGGTCGACCCTCTCGCGGACCGGTACGATGGGTGACCCGACAGTGGCCACCGAAGAGAAGGGACGGGTCCTCCTGGACGCAGCCACCACCGAGCTGGCCGCCGTGATCGAAGAGATGCGCCGGCGCGAGATCCGGCCGCGCGTGGACCATCACTCGCACCGGCGCCCGTAGGCCGTTCACGAACGCCTCCGGATGACGGACCGAGGTCCACTCCCCAGTAGTGCGGTCGAGCTCGACGAGCTCGACTGGCACATCATCGGCCAGCTCCGCCGGGACGGCCGGCGAAGCTGCTCGAGCATCGCCCGCACCATCGGCGTCGGGAAGCAGACGGTCAACAAGCGCCTCGACCGCCTGCTGCGGAGCGGCGCCGTCCTCATCACGGCGCGCGTCGATCCGGTGGCCCTCGGGTTTCCCATCTTCTGCAGCATCGGCGTGCGTGTGAGGCCGGGCGCCGTGCAGAGGGTCGGAGCGCAGCTCGCGGCCATGGAGCACGTGGCCTGGGTCGGGTATTCGACGGGCGTCTTCGACCTGCTGGCCGACGCCTTCCTGCCGGACACCGACGCGGTCTTCGAGTTCCTCAATCAGAGACTGGCCGGGATGGACGAGATCGTGAACACGCGGGCCTGGCTGGTGCTGCGGAGCGCCAAGTACGTGTACATGTGGGAGAGCGCGAGGCCCGAGCCACGCGCGCGGGGGGGTGCCGGCCAGGTTGCCGAGCGTGCCTCGGAGGGTAGGCCGGCGCAGCCCCGCGGCGGCGCCCGGGCGAATGGGCCCGCCACGCGCGGGTGGACCACCGAACCGGGATCCGAGATCAGGCTGGTGCAGCTCGACGATCTGGACCGGGCCATCGTCCACCTGCTGCGGCAGGACGGGCGGCGGCCGTTCGCGGAGGTCGCGAGGCTCACCAAGGTCACCGAGGCGACCGTGGCCAAGCGCGTGAGCCGCCTGCTCGACGCGGGCGCGATGCTCGTCATCGCTCACGTCAACTGGCCGGCCATCGGCTTCCCGGTCGACGTCCACATCAGCATCAAGGCGACCAGGGGGCAGGTGCTGGAGGTCGGGTCTCGCCTGGCGGCCCTCCCGAACGTGACCTACGTCGGCTACACCACCGGTGACTTCGACATCGTGGCCGAGGCGTTCCTTCGCGACACCGCCGGGCTGTTCGACTTCCTCAACGTCGACATCGCGGCGATCCCCGGGGTCGAGTCGACCGAGACCTGCCACGTCCTCCACGTCGAGAAGCTGAACTACATGTGGGAAGGCGAGAAGGTCGGCAGAGGGCCGCTCGCCTGACCGTTCGGGCAGAGCCGGCCGAGTGCGTCCCGCGGCCCATCCAGGATCCGCATGATTAGGCGTGACGCCCAAGCGGGGAATCAATCAGTCAGGTCGCGACGTCGGGCCGCGGCGAACCGGCGGAGGTGGATGCATGGCGACGGCGAGCGTCAACGGCTCCGGTACGCACGGGGACCCCTGGATCCTCACGACCCCCAGCGGATCGTCGGAGTACCAGATGTATCGCGATGAAGCCGCCGACCCGGCTGCCATCGTGTGCGTCGTCGGGAAGACCGTGCTCGGCTATCGGTTGCGCGCCATCGAGGATCTCCACGCCATGCTCAAGGAGAACGGCGACTGGATGCCTCTTGGGAGCGCCGACGAGCAGAAGCCCGCCGCGGAGGGCACGGTCGAGGCGTGGGGCCGCTCTCCGGACAATCCGGTCGGCGGCTGGTATGGGCTCAAGAAGGGTCTGCGCGGACGCTTCGGGATGTACCTGCCCCCGTTGCTCGAGGCTTTCGGGCTCGCGGAGGTCGAACACAACCCGCGGAACAACCGGATGCGGGCGTCGTCGAACTGAGTCCCACGGGCGCTCGTCCAACGCGTAGGGAGCCACGGCGGTGTCGCGGACGAGCACCGCGTGATCGGCACCCGACGCCCGCCGGCAGCCGGGACCGAGAGCTACTCTGCGAACGCCGCGTCCGCGTAGCAGTAGCGCCACGTCTCGCCGGGCTCGAGCGAGCGAATGACGTCGTGCCCGGTCTTGTGGGCGTGCGCCGAGGAGTGCTTACCGATCGATCTGTCGCAGCAGCCCACTTGCCCGCACTCGAGGCACTTGCACAGGTGCACCCACTGCTGGCCGTGGGCGAGGCACACCTCGCAGCCCTGGGTGCGCGCCTCGGGCTCCGGCACAGGGACGGTGTCCATGTGAACGCATTCGGCCATCGCCGCTCCCCTCACGGCGCCACAGGTCGCCGGCGGGCTGCTCAGTCGCTCCCGCCCGGGGCAGCGTCGCGTCGTGAATAGTAGAGACGCGGGACGGCGGGCGGATGGTCGGCGTGCTCGCTGCGACAACAGCGTCGCGGTGCAGAACAGCTGATATGGAGCGTCACCTGTCAAGTGGGCGCGGCTGAGTCTCTCTCGCGAGTCCGTAGGGTCCTTGTTCTTGGTGGGACGCCGCGGTGAGCGCGCCGGGCT
>JBAZPK010000010.1:0-27893 GCA_041648235.1 Thermoleophilia bacterium | reverse complement strand
ACCGCTACGCCGACTCGACGAAGGCCAAGAAGGGCACCGCCGAGGTCGACAAGGCCTTCCTCGCTGAGATCGAGCTCTGGCGCGACGCTCTGGCCCGCAACCTCGCCCTGCGGAACCCCGGCCTTTCCCAGCGGGAGCTCAACTACGCCGTCCAGGCGACCATCGACCGGATCATCTTCCTGCGCATCTGCGAAGACCGCGGCATCGAGCCCTACGGGCGCCTCCAGGGCCTCTGCAACGGCGGCGGCACCTACGGACGCCTGCGGCAGCTCTTCTTCGAGGCCGACCAGCGCTACAACTCGGGCCTCTTCCACTTCGCCGAGGAGAAGGGCCGCTCCGGCTACGCCGACCGGCTCACGCCGGCGCTCGCGATCGATGACAAGCCGCTCAAGGACGTCTTGAGGCGCCTCTACTACCCCGAGAGCCCGTATGAGTTCAGCGTTCTCCCGGCCGACATCCTCGGGCAGGTCTACGAGCAGTTCCTCGGCAAGGTGATCCGCCTCACGGCCGGCCACCAGGCCAAGGTCGAGGACAAGCCCGAGGTCAAGAAGGCCGGCGGCGTCTACTACACCCCGACCTACATCGTCGACTACATCGTCAAGAACACCGTCGGCCGCCTCCTTGAGGGGAAAGCGCCCAAGGAGGCGGCCTCCCTGCGCATCCTCGACCCGGCCTGCGGGAGCGGCTCCTTCCTCATCGGTGCCTACCAGTACCTGCTCGACTGGCACCGCGACTGGTACGCAGCCGACGCCGCGGCCCACGGCGCCAAGAAGCACGCCAAGGCCCTCTACCAGGGCCCCGGCGGCGAGTGGCGCCTGACGAGCGCCGAGAAGAAGCGCATTCTCTTGAACAGCATCTACGGGGTCGACATCGACGCCCAGGCGGTCGAGACCACGAAGCTCAGCCTGCTCCTCAAGGTGCTCGAGGGCGAGAGCTCGGAGAGCCTCGACGCCCAGCTCAGCTTCCTCCGCGAGCGCGCCCTGCCCGACCTCTCGGCCAACATCAAGTGCGGCAACTCGCTGATCGGCCCCTCTTTCTACGACGACGAGCAGCTCGGCCTCGCCGGCCTCGACGAGGAGGAGCGCTACCGCATCAACGTCTTCGACTGGGAGGCGGAGTTCCCCGAGGTCCTCGGGAAGGCGGTGCCGGAGGAGAGGCGCGGGTTCGACGCCGTGATCGGGAACCCGCCGTACATCCGCGTACAGCGAATCGGGCATTCGGAGGCCGACTACTGCTTCGCGAACTACGGCACGCTCACCAGCAAGACCGACTTGTCCCAGGTCTTCCTCGAGAAGTCGTTGCAACTCGTCAGTGCGCATGGGCGTGTCGGCTTCATCTGCACGTCACAATGGCTGCAAACGGACTATGGTCGGAAGATGCGAGAGCTCCTTTCCAACGGGACGCTTCACGAAATCGTTCACTTCGGATCGCTCAAGGTCTTCCAGGGGGCGGACACGTACCCCGCCATCTTCGTCCTCGGCCGCCAGCCGGTGACAAGCATCAGCCTGCGGCGCATTGACGGTTCACTCCCCTCGACGGTCGCTGCTATTGAGGCGGTTCCCGCGACGACCCTCGCACTGGCTGGACTTGGATCGCAGGCGTGGAACCTCGGCGAACTTCACATTCCTGCGGCACTCAACCGGGGCAGTATCGCCTGGCGGCCCCTATCGCAATACGGCCGCGTACTCATTGGCGCGCTCACGGGCATGGACTCCGTCTTCGTTCTCTCGCCAGACCGTGCAGAGAGACTGGGGCTTGAAGCGGAGCTTCTGCTGCCCTATGCGTACCGTGGTGCCGAGGTTCACCGCTTCGAGTGGTGTGAACCTGGTGCGCAAGTCCTATACCCGTATCGAAGGGCCGATGACGGTCGACCCGCACTCATACCGGAGTCCGAACTCTCGCGCGCATGCCCGGAGATTCACGCCTACCTGTGTTCGCACAAAGATGAGCTGCGCAGCCGGATGGACAGCCGCAAGCTCTATGCCACTGGAGAAGACTGGTACCGTCATCTCCGCGCTGGCTCTTTTCAGTACATCGATCCGCCCAAGCTCATCGTGAAAGGTATCGCGACACGCTCGACGGTTGGCCTACTTCGGGAAGATACGGTGTTCAATGGAGCCAACTGTCCGGGCATCGTCCTTGGCCCCGAGGCGTTGCCATTTCGCGACTTCTTCCTCGGCGTCTTGAACTCATCAGTCGCGTCCTTCCATCTGCGGTCAGTATGTCCGCCGAAGCTCGGAGGCTACAGCCGCTTGAATGCTCGGAGCATCGCGGCGACGCCCATACCCGACGTCGACGCCCTCCGTGAGCACGGCCTCGCCTCGCGCTTCGAGAGCATCTCCGCTCTGGCCGCTGAGCTCACGAGGCTCCATGGCCTCGCTGCCTCGGCGCGACAGCCGGCCGAGCGAGAGAGGGCCGAAAGGGATACGGCGGCATGCGAGCGTCGTCTGAACGTGATGGTCCATGAACTCTACGGCCTCAGCGACGACGAGGTCGCCTTGATCGAAGCGACTTGAGGGGTCGTTGCCCGACGTTGCCCGGTTGGTCGGCCATGCGTCGGCGACAAGGGAGAAGCCGCAGCACAGGCGCCGCTTCTGACCGCCATGCAGAACACCTGAACCTGTGCCGCCGTGCACGGGTGGCCCTGCAGATCTTCACGCAGACTCCGGCGCCTGACGACCGCTGCGCAGCTTGATCGAGGCGACGCCGCAGCGGGTAGAGTCATATGCAACGGGCCAAGGGGGGTTTGCGTGAGTCAGCCGCTACCCGCAGCCCGCGTCTCCGCGCGAGAGGATGGAGACGACGTCATCCTCCTCGTTATGGGGATCGAGCGCACCTATCGTCGCGGTGAGTTTGCCGTGCCGGTGCTCAAGGACCTCGACCTCGCGGTGCGGCGCGGTGAGTGGGTCGCCTGCACCGGGCGCTCGGGCTCCGGCAAGTCGACGCTGCTGAACGTGTTCGGCCTGCTCGATTCCGCTGACGCCGGCACCTACCTGCTGGCTGGTCACGAGGTCGGCGGCCTCGACGACGTTGGCCGCGCTCGCCTGCGCAACCAGCTCCTCGGCTTCGTCTTCCAGCTGCACAACCTGCTGCCGCGCACCAGCGCGCTCGAGAACGTGGCCACGCCGCTCGTCTACTGCGGCGTGCGCCGTGGGGAACGTCTGCGCCGCGCGCAGGCCGCGCTCGAGGCTGTGGGCCTGGGCGACCGCGCCGATCACGACCCGGGCGAACTCTCCGGCGGCCAGATGCAGCGCGTCGCCATCGCCCGTGCCCTCGTCGGTGACCCGGAACTGCTGCTCGTCGACGAGCCCACCGGCAATCTCGACTTGGTGGCGACCCGCGAGGTCCTCGAACTCCTCGACCGGCTCCACGCCGGCGGCCGCACCATCGTCATGATCACCCACGAGGAAGACGTTGCCGCGCACGCCGACCGCAGGCTGGTGCTGAGCGACGGCAAGCTGCACGACGAGCGCACCATGGACGGCTTGCGCTGAGGCGTGCGAACTGGCGCCGGCTGCTTTGCTATCCGGTTCAGGCCGGTGGCCCCCAAGTGCGGCGAGAAGGTGCGCTCACGAGGTCGCAGAAAGTGGGCTGATGAATGGCGCTCAGCTGAGGAGTTCGCGCATGCCTCGACTACGCCCGCGCTGCGCCAGTGCGCAGAGTGGCAGGGAATCATCTCTAGGCCGCACAGCGTTTGACGTGGTTCTCGGGAGGATGCAGATGCGTCTCGCCCCCGGGGATCGTCGCGCTTTGCAGGATCGCCTTACTTCACGGCTCGCAGAGCCGCGGACGGCGCCGGCCACATCGCTGTGAGAGACCGGGGAACTGCCGCTCACCTGCCCCTGCCGGACGGTGCCGCCGTCGTGGTCGTGGGCGGCGGCCCCGCCGCGTCGTTCTTCGCCATCCGGGTGCTGCGCAGGGCGCGGGAGCTTGAAAGGACGCTGGACCTCACCATCCTCGAGAGGAAGACCGAGGTCTGCTTCTACCGGCCCCTGGCGTTCTGCTCGTGGGAGGGCTGCAACTACTGCGCTGGCGGCATCTCCCCGCGGCTGGCCGACGCTCTCGAAGAGAACGGCATCACGCTGCCGGAGGAGGTCGTCGAGGGCAGGGCGAGCGAGGTCATCGTCCACGGTGACTGGAAGAACATCGTCCTGCCAGTCCCTGAAGACAGGGAGATGCTCAGCGTGTTCCGCGGGTCGAGGCCCAAACGGCGACCGGGCCGCTATGAGAACTTCGACACGTTCTTGCTGCATCAGGCGGAGCAGGAAGGCGCGCGGGTGCTCACGGCGGAGGTTAAGGACGTCCACCGCTGCTCCGCCGGGAGACCAGTGATCAGCTACCAGCTGGTGACCGAAGAGACAAGCCGCGAGATCGAGGCTGAGTTCGCGGTCTTCGCCGCCGGCGTCAACCGTATGCCCGGCATGGACCTCGCAGCCGATCCCCTCTTCGCGGCGCTCGCGAAGCTGCGGCCGGGGGTGCGCCCGCCCAGGGTGCGCAAGGCCGTCATCTGCGAGATGCAGGCGCAGCCGGATCTGCTGCGCACCATGGAGGGCGAGGTGCACTTCGCACAACATGGCTCGAAAGAACTCTCGATCGAGATGTGCTCGCTCATCCCCAAAGGCGACTGGATGACCGTCGTGCTGCTCGGCAAGAGCATCGACCGCGCCAGCCCCTCTCGGTATCTGCAGATCGCCGAGAGCTACATGGCCTTGCCGCACATCAGGCGCCTACTGCCGCGCAGGGCCCAGCTGCGCACGGTGTGTGCCTGCTCCCCCAACATGGCGGTCGGCGCCGCCCGTCATCCGTTCGGCGAGCGCATCGCCCTCGTGGGGGATATGGCCGTCTCCCGCTTCTACAAGGATGGCCTCTTCTCCGCCTACGTGACGGGCTCAGCGCTGGCGGATTGCATCCTCGCGGAGGGCGTCGATCGGGCGAGCCTCAAGCGCCGCTACTGGCCGGTGGTCAGAGGCTTCCAGCGCGACAATCGCTTCGGGCGCCTCGTCTTCCTGCTGAGCCGCATCGTCTTCTCGCACCCGCTGCTCAGCCGGATCGTCTACCAGGCGCTGCTGACCGAGCGGAAGACCAAGCCGGCACGGAAGCGCCGCTTGGCGGACGCCCTCTGGAGCATCGCCAGCGGAGACAGCAGCTACCGTGCCATCCTGGGGATCATCTTCCGTCCCGCCTCGCTGTGGGCTCTGGCGGCAGGCGGCGTGCTGGCGACCGCCCGCAACTACGCGACCGAGCGCGTGTTCGGCCTCGCCTGGGGCGACTTCGGCAGGTACCCCACCGGGGTGGCACTCGAACGAGTCGACGAGAAGCGCCGCGAGATCCTGGCGCTGATCGGTGTCCCCGAGCCGGAGCGGCGGCCGCAGGTGGAGAAGATGTACGCCATCCGCATCAGGGCCGAGGCCGCGGCGATACTGCGGCAACTGGGCAAGTTCGGCGACCCCGATCGCGAGTACTTCCGGCCCCGCTTCATCGCGGTGCGCCGCACCGCCGGCACGGCGAACGAGCCGGGCAGCACGATCCACTACCAGGTGACTCCCTCCTGGCTCTCGTTCAGCGTGGTCCTCGAGGAGCTGGTCGAGGACCGCTACCTGCTGTACCGGGTCGCCGACGGCTTCGCCCGCGGCGGCAGGCTGGTCTTCGACATCGATCGCCTGCGCCCCGGGGTCAGCCTGCTCACGATCTACGTGGCCTTCGACTTTCCCGAGGGCGGCGGCCCCCTCGCAAAGGTGGGCTGGCGTCTTGCCCGCGCGCTCTTTCCGGCCTACGTCCATGAGGTGCTGTGGAACCACTCGCTCTGCCAGATCAGGCACCTCGCCGAGTTCGACGAGGATGCCAAAGAAGACCCCGAAGGAATCACGAACTCTGGACCGGGTGGCGTGGGACCTGTCCCCACAGGAGCTATCTGAGCGGCCATGTATCTGCTGATGAGCGCGCCGACCGCCGAGATGCAACGCCGCGATCCACCGTCTCGGCGGCTGCGGCGCAAGGCTGATCAAGGTCAGGCAGGGCGCTTCGCAGCGAACGTCCAAGAGGCGCTGCCGCGGCGCCTCTTCCAAGCGGCTTTGTCCGGTTCGCGAGGCCGTTGACTGCGTCGGCACGGCGTCGGCGGCCGAGGAAAAGGACCAGCACAGGGCGCCACGCCGCTGGCCGCACACGTCTCCAAGACCTGTGACGCCCTCCGATGCCTCTTCGATTCGGCCGGGCATCGGCTTGGAGCTCTCAATGCCCGCCTTCGACGAGCAGGCGCCACATCGTCCCCGGCGGAGCGGCCGCCGGCTGCGGCAGCCTGGACGCGAGCACGGCCACCGCGAGGGGCAGCGCCGCGATCACGTAGAGCACCGAGCTCGGACCCGCTGCGTCGCCGAGCAGGCCGAGCGCCGCCACGATGAGCCCGCCGGCGGCGCCCGAGATGCCGAGCATGAGGCCCGTGGCGAGGCCCATGCGCGAGGGCAGGTACTCCTGCGCGAGCACGAGCGCGACGCTCAGGTTGGCGTTCATGGCGATGCCGATGAGGACCGCCACGGGGATCATGGCGGCGTAGCTCAGGCTGGGCAGCACGGCGATCGCCGGCACGAGTAAGAGTTGCGGCACGATGAGCACGGGGCGGCGTCCGAGCCGCAAGGCGGCCACGCCGCCGAGGAGCGTGCCGCCCGCGGCGGCCGCGAGCAGGACGCTCGTCATCACATTGCTGGCCGCCGGGCTTGCCGACCGCGCCTGGACGAGGAACAGGGGCAGGTACGCAAGTAGGCCGGTGATGGCGCCGCTCGAGACGCAGGCCAGCGCGACGAGGCAGGCGAACGGGCGCCACTCGGAGCCCAGCGCCCCCCGCAGCGCTTGCTGTCCGTGCTCGTCCAGGGGCTGGTCGCGGAAGCGCCGTACCGCCACCAGCACGAGCACCGCGGCGGCGACCGGGACGAGGGCGATGAGCAGCGTCCCGTGAAGTCCCAGAGGCGCCAGGGTGGCCGCCACGACGAGCGGGCCAAGCGCGTAGCCCACGCCGCCACCCACCGAGAAGACGCTCATGTCGGCGGTCACGCGGGCGCTCGAGGCGTGCCTGGCCCAGCGGGCGCCCTCGGGGTGGTAGGTGGCGATCCCGACGCCGCAGACGGCCGCTGCTGTCAGGGTGAGGGGATAGCTTGTCACCAGGCCGATGGCGGCCATGCCGAGACCGGTGAGCATGAGCCCGGCGGGCAGCAGCCAGTGCGCCTCGCCGCGATCTCCGCGGGCGCCGACGAACGGCTGGGGCAGGGCGAAGGCGACGCTCACGGTGAACGCGAACACGCCGGCGGCGGCGTAGCTGTAGTGGCGCTCGACGACAAGGAAAGGCAGCAGCGCGTACAGGGCGCCGGAACACAGGTCGGCGCAGCCGTGCCCCAGCGAAAGCGCCAGGAGCGTGGCGCGGGATGCCGGTCGGCGACTGGTGGCGCTGCTCATGAGGCGCTCGACCCGGAGCCGCTCGTGAGAAGGATGGCGACCCTGGCCATCAGCTTCGCCTGTTCGCTGGTGCTCGCACGATTTCAGAGTGTATCGGGTCGAGCTTCTCGGCGAGTCGGCCTGGCGTGCGGCGCATCCGAAGGAGGAAGCGCTGCCATGGGGCCGGAATGGGGCGGTGCGGCGTCGGCAGCAGGAAATAAGGACCTGCTCAGGGCCAACTTCCGTGGATGGAACACGTCTTCTTAACCTCCAGCAGACCGACGCATCGGCCACAGGGCCGCGTCACGATTTTCAGTCGACCCTGGCCGTGCCTGCGGTGCTCGTCTAGCCTCCACAGAGACCCATACAGTGCCACCATCTCCACCTGTTCTGATGGGCATGCTGGCAGGATTGTTGGCAAGGAAGGCGGTCGAGCCGGAGGCAACAAGTTGCTCGCGGGGTAGCTGAGCCCGGGCGAAGAGATGCGGAGGGCCGGCGGTCGCCGGCCCTCCGTGCCTCATCGTTCTCCGTACTTCTACTTGTGGACGACGATGCTGCCGCCGCCCAAGGTCGTGGTCGGGTCGGCCGTGTCCGCGGCGCCTAGCTTGTTGTCATAGACGATGGCGTCGCCGTTGTCCTTATCCCAGATCTTGAGGCGCAGCTTGTCGGCCCCGCCTCCGCCTGAGATCTGGCCGTCGATGGCGGTCAGCATGAAACCGAAGTTGCCGAGGCCGTTGATCGTGCCGGTGCCCTTGTACTGAGCCTTGGCGCCGGCGATCACCAGCCAGTCATACGCGGTGGACTTGAAGTTCATGTCGGCAACGTGGAAGTCGAACTCCGTGTTGCCCGTGGGCACCGTGGCGCCCTTCCGGTACTTGGAGACGAAGCCGAAGATGGCTTTGCCGGTGAGCGTCGGGTCGGCTGCGTAGGCACCCGCTGGCGAGGTGATCCAGCCGCCGCCGGTCACGAAGCCAGCGGCCGGGTCGTAGACGACCATGTACTGGGCGGCGCTGGCGGTATCGCTGGCGCCGCCGTTGTCGGTAACCGTCAGGGAAACGGTGTAGACGCCGGCCTCGCTGTAGCTGTGGCTGCCTGTGACCGCGCCGTTTGTCTCATTGACCACGCCCGCGCTGGTCGAGCCGTCGCCCCAGTCCCAGACGGCGGTGTGCGTGTCACCAGCGTCCACATCGGTGAACGTGCTGCTCACGGCGACCGGCGTGGTCACCGGCATCGGAGCTAGAGGGACGAGCAGCCCGGTGATGACCGGCGGGTCGTTGACCGCGTTCACGGCGACGGAGACCGCGGCCACGTTGCTGTAAGCCGCACCGTCGTTGGCCTTGAAGGTGAAGGAGTCGGGGCCGTTGTAGTCGTCGGCGGGCGTGTAGGTGAGGCTCGGCGCCGTCCCGCTGAGGGTGCCGTGCGACGGCCCGGCGACGATCTCGTAGGTCATCGGGTCATCGTCGACGTCGGTCGCGACCAGAAGGATCGCCTTGGCCGTGTCCTCGTCGGTCGTGACGCTCTGCGCCTGGGCCATCGGGGCGTCGTTCACCGGGTTGACGGTGATCGAGACGGTCGCGACGTTGGAGTCGACATCGCCGTCGTTGGCCTTGAAGGTGAAGGAGTCGGGGCCGTTGTAGTCGTCGGCGGGCGTGTAGGTGAGGCTCGGCGCCGTCCCGCTGAGGGTGCCGTGCGACGGCCCGGCGACGATCTCGTAGGTCATCGGGTCATCGTCGACGTCGGTCGCGACCAGAAGGATCGCCTTGGCCGTGTCCTCGTCGGTGACCGCCGCGCCGTCGGAGGCCACGGGCGATTCGTTCGGGGCATGTGCCTCGTAGTGCGCAAGGACACACTCTGACTACGAGCCACGCTCGAAATACGCAGTTCATCGACGCCGCAGCTTGTATTCACTCCCCAGCTGTTCAGATAGACCCAGTTGGTCCAGTTCAGCGCCGGGTAGAGGTTGTCCGGACTGCTGGATTCAACTTGCCCGTTCAGGTACAGCTTGGTTCCACCAGAGGGCGACCAGGTGTAGGCAACATGTGCCCACGTGTTGAGGGGAAGCGTGGTGCAGCCCGGAGGCAGCACTTCAAGGGGGGGGCTTGGATGGCGCACCAGGCCGGGGCTCTCAACTTGCCCTCGGTGTCAAGGTAGATGGAGAGGATATAGCCGGCGGGTGGTCCCGAGTTAGAGTTGTTCCAGTTCAATTGGAAGAACGAGTTGGGGTAGTTGCGCGGGAAGACCCACATCTCGATGGTGCCCTCTTTGCCGGCTGGGTCGTATGCATACGGCCATGTGTACCACCCTGTCATCTGATACTTGACCCAAGCGTCCAGGTCTAGGTCGACCGCCTGACCAAGACCCGGCGCCGAGGGCATGTAGGCCACGCTGCCGTGGTTCTCGCCGTTAGTGGTGCCCTCGAAATGCTGCAGTAGCACCGTGTGCGGATCGGGGGAGTAGTCGGCAAAGGCCGGATTGGCCGCACTGAAGAACGTGCACAGTGCCAGCGCCGCAAGTACGCAAAGTCTCTTCATCTCAGTTCCTTCTTGGAGCTCCCCGTTCCCTGACTGCTTGCGTGAAGCCCCGCTGAGTGCGTAAGCGGCGCCGCCGGCGGGATGGTGGCAGGGGAATGCGGAGAGCGGTTGAGATGCACGCGCCGGGTCGCCCCATAGGGAACCCCCTTCGTCCCTCGGCCCCGCGGCTCCCGACGGGTCGCATCTCTGGGGAACGCAAGAGACCGGCCCGCGGGCCGGTCTCACCAGTGGCTCCCCGCCGGATGAAGGTGGCCGTCAGGTGCCTCCGGCGGATCATTGCCTCCCGTATTGAGCGTGGCTCATGTCAGGAGTCTCGTATGGTTACCGTCTACACCCGGGCGGCGAAGGGCTCAAGCGTTTGCCGCCAGCAAGCGACCGGCAAGACGATCTGGGCCGCACAGTGGCGAAGCCGCCCTGGGACGCAGGCGCTTCGAGGTGGCACCACGTGCGCGCACACGATTGTGTATCGTGCGCAGCTCCAATCCCGAGACTGGCGGCGTTCCCTGCCACGCAGACGCCAGCGTCGGCAAGAAAGGCGGGAGGTCTGGCCCCAGTGAAGGCCGGCAACCGAGGGACTGCGGAACCGTAGACTGTTCCCGCCGCGACCTAGCTAGTGTTGAGTCGAATGTCCAGATGGTGCCCATGCTCCTGTCTCCTGATGCTCACAAGGCCACACTCTTTGACCCCGAATCGGCATCCAGGCCTCGAGCTAACGTCAGCGCGGCCGCAGTCGCGTACCTGGGTGGTCTTGACGGCTCACTTGAGGAGCTGTTCTGCACGGTTGTCGGGCTGCTCAACGCCCCCGCCTATGCATGCGAGAACGCCGGGGCCCTCCGCCAAGACTGGCCGCGCGTCCCTCTCCCGGCCACGCGCGACGCACTCCTGGCCTCCGCCGAACTCGGCCGCGAGGTCACAGCGTTGCTCGATGCCGAGGAGCCGGTTGACGATGTCACCACCGGCTCGGTCCGCCACGAGCTGCGCCCGATCGGCGTGCTCACCTCAATCTCCGGTGGTCAACTCGACCCATCTACCGGCGACCTTGCCGTCACCGCCGGCTGGGGCCATGCCGGCCAGGGCGGCGTGACCATGCCGGGTCGCGGTCGCCTTGTCGAGCGCCCCTACGCCGATGCCGAGCTCGCCGCCTTCCGCGAGGGCCTCTCAGACCTCGGCCTCACCTACGACCAGCTCACCGCCTGCCTCGGCGGCGCCTGCTACGACGTCTACCTCAACGACGTAGCTTACTGGCGCTGCATCCCCGCCCGCGTCTGGAAGTACACGATCGGCGGCTACCAGGTGATGAAGAAGTGGCTCTCCTACCGCGAGCGCGCCCTGCTCAGACGCGATCTGAAGCCGGACGAGGCGCGCTACGTCACGGAGATGACTCGCCGCATCGCCGCCATCCTGCTGCTCGAGCCGGCGCTCGACGCCAACTACGAGCGGGTGAAGGCCGACACCTACTTCTGGCCGGGAGGCGAGGCCCATGTCTGAGGGGCAGCTCGCAGTCAATCCCCCGACCGCGTTCATCAGCTACTCATGGGACGACGAGCCGCACAAGGAGTGGGTAAGAGGGCTGGCGACACGGCTGCGCAAGGATGGCGCCGCTGTGGTCCTCGATCAGTGGGAGCTGCAGCCTGGCGACCGGCTGCCCGCCTTCATGGAGGCAGCGGTTCGCGAGAACGACTACGTGCTCGTTGTCTGTACGCCACACTACAGGGAGCGCTCAGATGCCCGCACGGGCGGCGTTGGCTATGAGGGCGACATCATGACCGGCGAACTCCTCAGTCAGGGCAACGAGCGCAAGTTCATTCCGATACTTCGTCGCGGCGAGAGCGCTCAGGCGGTGCCCTCGTGGCTTGCTGGCAAGTAGTACATCGACCTGCGTGAAGGGAGCGACGTGGAGAGGTCCTATCAGGATCTGCTCACGACGCTGCTTGGCACGCGCGTGGCGCCGCCTTTGCTCGGCGCATCGTCGACTGTCAAGGGCGGCAGAGCGCGACGTTTGCGTTCTGAACCGGACAGCCCGGCTGAGGCCGTGGGCCCCATTCGCATCCTCGGAGTCATCGCCGACGAAGTCACCGAGCCGCGCCTCGACGGCACTCGCGGGAGTGGGCTCTACCGAGTCCCGTTGCGGCTCACCCGCCGACCGTCTCATGAGTGGGCGCGGCTCTTCGAGCGAACTTGGGACCACCCACCTTGTTTTACCACCATGCACAGACCGGGCATCGTCTCTGTGCAAGGCGATCACCTTATCCTCGATGGCACTACGATGGAGGAGGTCGAGCGGTATCATCGCGACACCCTCGTGCTCGTGCTGGAGAAGGTCAATCTTGAGATCGCGGAGCATGAGGAAGTGCAGCGTCGACGTGCGGAGATGGAGCAGCAGCGTCGCGAAGAACATCGCCGGAGCGTGGAAGATGCGGCCAAACGGCTGCGATTCGACGAGTAGTGTTGCGTTCAAGCGTCACTCAAGTGTTAGCGCTTGCTTTCCGATGAACTCTGGGTATAGTTCTAGCACTGCTCCCCGTCGTCCGGGCGAATGCCCGAACTGGCGGGGTTTTTCTTTGGAGGGAAATGGCTTCGGCGCGTGTCATCGTCTTCCTTGACTACCAGAACGTCTACAACGGTGCTCGTGAGGCGTTCGACCTGCGCGGGGATCCCAGCCGCTACGGGCAGATCGATGCGCTGAAGCTCGCCGAGCTGATCGTCGCTCGTCATCCCGAGGACAGCCATGTGGCTGGCGTGCGACTCTATCGCGGGCGCCCTGACTCGGCCAAACAACCGCGGGCCTACGGCGCCAACATGCGGCAGTCTGATGCCCTGGAGAAGCGTGGCCAGGGGCTCGTCAGGGTGATCACGCGCACATTGCGCTATCCCTACGATTGGCCGAAGAACTCAGCCCAAGAGAAGGGTATCGACGTAGCTTTGGCCGTGGACTTCGTGACCATGGCGGTGAGCGGGGAGTACGACATTGGCGTGTTGATGTCCACCGACACTGATCTGGTCCCGGCTCTGGAAGCCGTCTTCAGGATCGACGACCGGCCCTATCCCCGTTGCGAGGTTGCGGCCTGGTCGCGCCCGGGTGCCTACTCGCGTCGCCTGCAGGTGCCTGGCAAGAGGCTGTGGTGCCATTGGCTCAAGCCCGACGACTACGCGGTCGTCGAGGACCTTACCGACTACAACCTGCCATCCTCTTAGGCACGATCGTGGTGGCCTCCAGTCGCGAGTGACCTGGCGGCCGGCGGCATCTCGTCGGCACCCTCGCCGAATCGCCTGCACCTTGGAGCTTTTCCGGTCGTGAACCGCACTCCATAACCTGTGACGTTCTCGGAGCGCCCCAGGCGAGGAGATCGGTCACAAGAGCAACGCCCAGTGTAGGCTTCCGATCATGCCGATCTTCGACAGCACCTTCATGCGCGCGCGACGGTCGACGGCGGCTCAGCCGCTGGCGGTGAGGCGTTGGCCGATGGACTCGCGTCCGAGTGAGTCGGCACCTACTCCGGCACGCGGCGGAACGGTATGTAGACACTCGTCTGGACGGCGTCGATGATGCGCAGGGTGGCCGTGTCGGGGGTCTCGCCCAGCGTCAGTGTCGCCTCGAAGGGGATGCTCGGCCCGCTGATCGAGAACTGCGAAGGCATGGTGAACTGCAGCTGCCGTCCGTCGGCGCTCAGCGTCGCAGGCACACTGGCCCCGGTCCGCAGGGTGGCGTCGTAGAAGGTCACGTTGTAGGCGCCCGAGCTCCCTGCGACCACCAGCCCGCCGCCGACCCCGTCGATGCGGCCCCAGGCGCCGGTCCAGGCGACGGGTGAGGGCGAGGCTGAGAGGGCGGGCGAGGGCAGGGGCGAGAGCGAGGGCAGGGGCGAGAGCGAGGCCGAGAGCGAGGGTAGGGGCGAAGCTGAGAGCGAGGGCGGGGGTGAGGGCGAAGCTGAGAGCGAGGGCGACACTGAGGGCGAGGCCACCGGTGCCACACCCCCCTCCTGGCGCATGAGGAAGGACCAGGCAGCGACTGCCGCCACAAGCACGACGATGGCGACCACGAGCCACCAACTCCTGGCGGGTCGCAGCAGCACGGCGAGCAGTAGTCCGAGGAGCAACCCAAGCAGGGCAGCGCCGAGCACCACCCAGGCCATGGATACTGACGAGCTGCCAAACACCCAATTGGCACTGACGGCATTGCGGTTGGCGACGACGAGGGCGATGAGGATGACGAGGACTGCCGCAGCGGCGATCATGGTCAGGTAAAGGAGGGTGCGTTGAGCGCCGTGAGCGAGCCCCTGCTCACCCGTTATGCTCGTGGTGACGCCGGTTCCACTGGCCGACGAGCCGGGCTCCGGGGTCTCTGGCCGGCCTTCGTCGGGACTCATTGGCGTTCCACCTCCATTCCTGCTGCGGACGACGGCATGGCCGGTCGCTCGGCTTGAGTCGCAGCGACACTCGGCCATCCCATTGCAGAGCAGCGCCGCGTCCTACTCGCTTCAACAGCGTTTATGAGCTACGCGGGCGCTCGTGTCAACGCTTCAGATAGTGGACGCGCCGCACACCGGCGCCTTCGTGCGCTACGACTCCATCAGCGGCGCTTGGACCGGCGGCCGCCTCTGTAGAGCCCCGTCGCCGTCTTCCGAAATGATTCGGTGAGCGTTCTGCGTGCGTCATCCACGCCGCTGAGAAGTCCTGACCATCGAGCCGCCGCCTTGTTTGCCCAGTCCTCTCCGAGTTCGCCGGAGCGTCGGCAGAGTTCCACGGAGCCCTCGTCAGGAACCCCCATGATCTGCAGGATCTCACCGACGTGCTCTACAGAACTCTCACGCTGAGCGATGCCGAAAGGAAGGAACGGATCCGGCAGCTCAGCAGCATCGTCGCCAGTTTCGATGTGCATGAGTAAGGCTTGACACCACACCCCGCGTGGCAGATAAGGGAGGGGACCCACGCACACGTCGCAGATCGGGGGGCAGGCATAGACGAGAGCGAAGGCAGGACCCCGGGCAAGGAGCCGGAGGAGGGCACGGGCGAGCTACCCGACGAGCCGACGGCTCCGGAGGGCGAGGAGCCGACCGAGGTCGCGACGCCCTCCGAGGAAGCTGCGACCGAGGCGCGTGACGCCGCAGAGGGTGAGACGCTGCCGGTGACACCCACGGCGCCTGGCGAGGCTGGAGCGCCGCCATCGCAGCCGCCGCAGTCGACGGTGACGATGTCGCAGCTGCCCCGGCGCGGCGGTTCGCGCTGGATCTGGTGGTTCGTGGTCGTGGTCGTGTTGATCCTTCTGGCGGTCGCCGCCGCCTGGTTCCTCTTCCTGCGCAGCACCGAGGAGCCGACACCTGCGCCGTCACCCTCGCCGTCGCCCGTGGTCTGGGCCGGTGCCTGGAGCCGCATGGACGGGACCGGTGGCGGCGTGCTCGTCAGCGGCGGCGTCGACGCCTACGAGGTGACCCTCTACGACGGTGCCTTGCAGCCTGGGGCCACGGTTCCGGCGACGCTCAGCGCCGACGGGCGCGAGTTGCGCTTCACACTGCCGTCGCAGTTTACGTTCGGCGGCGGGCCGGCCGGTCCGTTCGAGGCGACGCTGACGCTGGGAAGTGATCCGGACATCGCCACCCTGCGCTTGACGGGCGCCGACCAGACGAGCATCTCGATGCCGCTGCGCCGCGTGGCGGAGTTGGTCCCGACGGGCCCGAGCGCGAGCCCGTCGACAAGCGCGTCCCCCTCGCCGGCCGCCTCACCCACCGGTCTGTAGCTTCGCAGTGCACGGCACCGCTGGATCGCTGCAGCGCCGCCCTCCGGCGGGCGGCGCTGCAGCTCGTGAATCGTTTTCGCTCATGCTTGCCTCGGCCTTGAGCGCGTCGATTTCGGTCTCCTTGGCCGCCACGAGGGCGAGGGAGTCTCGATCTTCAACCTGAAGGCTCAGATCGCACAGGGGAGGGGTGATGCGGTACTCAAGTTGGGGAACCTGCTGGAAGGGCCAGGGTCTCGCTGTGGCCTCGCGTGCTATGCGGTCGGACTGGCTTGCCTCGTGAGCCGGCTGTGAATCTCCCCACCAGCGAGCAGCTCAAGAGCGCGGCCGCCGCCCTTGACTGCGACTGGGGGGCCGTCGATGAGGTGCTCTACGGGATCTGCCGCCAGTACCCCGGCCATGCTGTGCGCCGCGAGGTGACTGCCGAGGCTGCACTCATTGACCGCGCCTACGCGGCTGGTTTGCAGCGACAGGTGAAGCCTGATCCGGGTTCCCAGGCGATCACGCTGATCGCTGACTTTCTCGTCGACCACGGCGCCGAGGTGGACGAGATCCTCGCCACCCTGGACGCAGTGACGGAGCCGCTCGATGCTCTTGCCATGGCACGGATCGTTGACAGCCACGGCCGCCTCACGAGGCTGCTCAGGCAGCTCACGACCAGCCACAGCTCGCCGCGCTCCTTCACTGCCAAGTACCTGCACTTCCATTGCTCCGCGGTGCCTATCTACGACAGCTACGCCGCCAATCGGCTCGTCAAGCTTGTTCCCTGGAAAGAGGTTCAGGCGCGCTTTGCCCAGCCATCGGGCGCTGATAGTGAGTACTGGGCCTTCTGCGTGCGCTTCTTCCGCCTCTACAAGGCCTGTCTCAACACGGATTCCGCCGTCACCGTCAAGGGCCTCGATGCCTACCTCTGGGCGGTGCCTGGCGTGCCGTGAGTTGCTGGTTGGGCCCTCGGCATCGCGTCGGCGTGACGACCGGAGTGCCTGCAAACCGCCTCCATCCGGCAGCGGTTTGTGTCTTCTTAACCTGTGACAGCCTCTCTGCGATGCGGAGCTCGCTCTCGTCAGCGGCCTCGCACCGAAGCCCACTGGGCAGGGTCGTGCTCCAGAGGCGTCGCCGCGCCAACGATGGTCACCCGATTCCTACATCACCTAGCTCTCCACAGCCTCATCAATCGCTTCCTGCACGATCCTGGTGAGAACAGGATCCGCATAGGTGATCGTCTTGCAGAGGTCGCGCATCCCCGGCGAGAGCCGGCGATAGCCCCACGCGCAACGGCGTAGCGTCTCGGCGTACCCTTCTCGCTCGAAGTAGAGCGGCACGTTCACCTCGAAGAACGAGATGCCGTCGGCATCCTTGAGCAGATCCGAGCGTGGGTCGCCGCCGACTTCGTGCAGGGCCACCAACCGGCATGCCTCCTCCGCGACCGTCCGCTCCACGCGGCACTCGTCCAGGAGGCCGCACAGCGTCCGTGCACTGTTCGCGGCATGCGCGGCCTTGAAGGCGTCGTCGTCCCTGAAGTCCGATCGCCGTAGCTTCCGGGCCTCGTCCGAGCGCTCGATGTCGTGAGCCAGTGCGGCGATCTGCAGGGCGTCGTCGGCATCGGGCGCCAACCTGAGCACCCACTGCAGCACGTTCTCGGCATGCATCACGTCTTCAGGTACAGGGGAGCGCGAGACGCATGCGCGTATCCTCTCTTTGGCCGCCGCGATTGCCTCAGTCATGCCTGCAGACCAGGATGCGTCGCACCGTCTCCAGGTTCATCAAGGCGGCGATGAGGCACAGCGTCCAGAAGGGCTGATTGACCAAGGCGCCGACGGCGATGAGGAGGATCCTGCTGTCCCGGCCGATCCGGATGCCACGGGTCGCACGGCTCTCCATGAGGCTGTCGTACTTGTCGGCCGTGTAGCTGACCATGAAGCTGCCCACGATGGCGAGAAATCCGGCCAGCATGACCCAGGGCGAGGCGTCGGGACGGTACGCGTGCCACATGAGGCCGAACAGGAGCATCGCGTCGGCGTACCGGTCAAGAACGGGATCGAACCACTTGCCGAAGTCGCTTGACAGGTACTTGAGGCGAGCGACTTCGCCGTCGGCCCCGTCAACGACAGAGGCGAGTTGGGCGAGGATCGCCCCTACGGCGAGATAGGCGTAGCCGCCGGCGGCGAACAGGACGGACGCGATCAGCGCCAGCACAAAGGCCCCGAACGAGATCTGATTGGGCGTGACGCGGGACCTGGCCAAGAGGCTGGAGAGACGAGTGGAAAGCGGACGGTTCAACCAGCGCGACACAGGCCCGTCTCTGCGTTTGGCGCCGACGGAGTCGAGCAACGCCCGTTCGGCCTTCTTGTAAGCCCCGTCAGTGTCGACGTCGATCCAGAACTCGTGGACGGCGAAGGCTCGCGCGCGCTGCTGGTCTGCCAGCCGTTGGATGGCGCCTGACAACGTCGTCTCACCGTGATCCCCTCTGGCGCGCGTCGGGTCGACTCCGCCAAGCAAGGCCGGCGTGCACAGGAAGACGCCCGTGTCGATGCCATCGTAGGCGATGAGGTCCTTTCCGATACCGGTGATGTACCCGTCCGTGACTTTGACCTTGGTCGCATCGTCGATGTCGATCAGGCGGTCGTCCGGGGCAGGGTCGACGGCGAGCACGACATCGACGTCGTCAATGGGCTGCCGGCGCAGGCTCGAGATGATGTGGGGGTCGAACAGGTGGTCTGCCATGAGCAGGATGAAGGGTTCGCCCATCAAGGCGCATCCCCTTGCGACGGAGAGGCCGTTCTCTTCCCTCCAGTCGTCGTTCTGAATGACGTGGATGGGGACGCCGAGTCGTTGCGACAGCTGGCGGAGGAACTCGGCCACCTTCACGCCCTGGTAGCCGGTGACGACGAGGAACTCATCCAGCCCGCCTGCCATGGCAGAGCGGATGACGCGCTCGATCAGGGGAACGCCCAGCAGGGGAACGAGTGGCTTGACGTCGCCTCTTGATCTCAGCCTCGTTCCCTGCCCCGCAGCGATGATCAGACACTCATGAACGGATCTCGGATAATGGCTCACTGTGTGTGGAGGAAGACTCCTGAGGAGAAGGTGCCCGGAGGATACCAGGACGCCTTGCCACGACCTAACACGGCGGAACACGGGCGAGCATCGCGGGCTTGGACAAAGCTGGACCGTGCAGCACGATTACCAACGAAATGAAGCGCGTCCTCGCTCCGCCTGTGACCGAGGCCGAGATCACCGACCTCATGGAGCGGATCAGGCGCCTGCACGAGGAGGTCCTGCGCCGAGGACTGGTCATGCACGTCGAGCCCGAGGAGGGCGAGGAATGACGCCCGCCTGGCGTCAGCGCAACGAAGCCGGCTCGATGCGCGCGGCGTGGCCTGAGGGCCTCTTCGAGGTCCCCACGACATTGGTGGCGCCGGCGCGAGTTACGCGAGGCTCTCGGTTGTGAAGAGCCAGCACCGTCGAGAGAGCCTTACACTGGTTTGCGGGGTGCTGTCGATCGTGTGGAAGGGGTCATCATGAGCCTGACCGTTGGCTGGCTCTTGCTGGGAGGGTTTCTCACGTTCTGCTTCTGGCGGATCCTGTCGCGAGCGGGGCATGCGCCTTGGCCGGCCTTTCTCGTGTTCGTGCCATTCGCCGGGCAGATGCTGCTCATCATCTGGTTGGCCTTCAGCCGCTGGCCTGCCTTGGACGATCAGGACGGGGCTGGGCGATCGACGAGGTGACTGGTGGAGCGGCCATGCAACGCCTCCCGACAGGGGTCGAGCCCCTGTCGCAGCCGCTTCTACGGCTATGAGCTGCCCGAGTACATGGACGAGGTCATCGCTGGTCGGGCGTTGCGCCGGGGCCTGCCGTATCGCTGATAGCGCATACCCCTACCAGTCCGTGAAGCGCTTCTTTGCGCAGCGTTGTCTCTGGCCGGACCTTGCCGAGGAGCAGGCATGAGCACTCCTGCGGAGGGCCCTTCAGGACGCGACGTCCAGAGTCCGAGCTGGGTGTCGATGAACAGCGACATATTTCGGTGTTCATCGACACGACGCGGGTACAACCACCCACCTCTGCTGCATAGCTTGCTCGGCCGACAACCGTCGCCACGGGATGTGATCGTCTGCCCGGTTCCTCGCTTGAAGGACTGCGGAACGTCCTCCCTCATGCGAGAACCAACTCTGGCGCTATCATCAAAAGTTCAACGAGCGATGGGCGCAGGTCAGTTGGCGGGGTGGTGACCGTGGCGCCAGCGATGGGAGAGGAGAGCTCGTGGAGCGAAGCTTTGTGTTGCGGACAGCGGCCGGCATGGTTGTCGACTCCTGGCGCCTGCGTCGCACCGAGCAGGTGCTCCTTTGCGCGGCGCTCGGCTTGGTTGCTCTCTCGCTGGCAGCTTGCGGTGGCCAAGAGTCGCCGTCCGGCCCCGCTTCGACCGGGGCTCAGGACGGTACTACTGAGGTCAGTGTGTCTCTGCCGGAGCCGCGCCTGCACGGGCCGCTTTCGGTGGAGGAGGCGCTGGCGCGCCGGCGGTCGGTGCGTGAGTACGCCGACGCGTCGCTGACGATCGCCCAGCTCTCGCAGCTTCTCTGGTCCGCCCAAGGGATCACTGAGCGGAGACATGGCCTGCGGACCGCGCCTTCAGCCGGGGCGCTCTACCCCCTGGAGGTCTACGTGGCTGTCGAGCACGTCGACGGCCTGCGCACCGGTGTCTACCGGTACGTCCCCCGACAGCATGGCCTGCAGCTCGTGCTCGATCGCTCGGTTCGCAGGCAGCTGTGCCGTGACGCCCTCTCGCAGTCGGCGGTGGCCGACGCGCCGGCCACGCTGGCTTTCGCCGCCGTCTTTGCGCGCACCACGCGGAAGTACGGCGAGCGCGGTCGGCGCTACGTCTATATGGAGGTCGGCCACGCGGCGGAGAACGTCTATCTGCAGGCCACCGCTCTAGGGCTGGGGACAGTGGTCATCGGCGCCTTCGACGACGGCTCGGTCAAGCGCAGGCTCGGTATGCTGAGCGACGAGGAGCCGCTGTACCTCATGCCGGTGGGCAGGCCGCCGTCGCAGTGACGCTTCGCAGCGACGTCGGCCGACGACGGCGCACACACGATGGGTGGCATTCTCATAGGCACCACCGGGTGGTGGAGTTGGCGTTGGAGTTGCCAGTTCTCGTTGACGCTTCGACACCGGGAGGCGGCCCGGTCGCCGACGTGTCCCATGTCAAGGATCGTGGAGAGTCGGCGCTGGCCCGACGACGTCGAATTCGAGGTGACCCAGGGCCAGAAGGGTCACGCCTCCCGCCGCTCCTCTGCTCAGCCCGGCGGCTGCAACCATTCCGCAACCCAAATGCTCGCCGCCGGATGGCGCCGGTTGGGCCTGACTGGGGCCTGACGTGCCGAAGCTGATCCTCGCAGACCCTCGGCGGCGGCTCTCACGGACTGCCAATGCCATCAGCCCACCCACGGTGCTAGTGTCATAGGGCGGGAAGCGGCAGCTGCGTCGGGGTGGAGACACAGACTTCCATGAGAAGGCCGGCCGCTGTCAAGGCCCACTTACATCATCTGTCCATCACTCGTCTCCGCCACCAAGAACCGGACCACAGCCACGCTTCCATTCGCACTTTTCGTGGACCCGCTCGGGGTCCGGTGCATGTTGGGGTCCGACCGGGAAGCGACGCTGCCATCTGCATAGCGGCCTGGTGTGGCGGTCAACAGCGACCGTCTTGGGGCCGAGTCTGCGTCCGCAGTCGTCGCTGCCTGGGCGGTTGGTCCTGGGGTTCTTCGGGGCCGGGATCAGCTCCTGTCTCTACGCTTGCTCGTCGTCATCGCCATCCTTCCGGGTCGCGGGTCGCTGCAGGCCTCCAGGCGCTCAGGCCGGCGACGGCAGGAGCTCACCGCGGAGCCTGGCATTGCGCAGGGGCTCGTAGACCTCTCCCGTGACCCAGAGGCGCAGCAGCAGCACGGAGAGCTTGCGGGCGACCGCGACCGCCGCCCGCTTCTTGCCGCTACGGCCGCCCTGCGCGGCCAGCTTCAGACCCCAGCGCCGCAGATCCGTATCGGGGCCGAAGGGCCCGAGGATGTAGTGGGCGGCCCCGACGAGCAGCCAGCGCAGGTGCTCGTCTCCGGCCTTGGTGATGCGCAGCTGCGGCTGCAGGGAGCCCGAGTCACGCTGTCGTGGCCGCAGGCCCAGGTAGGAGCCCACCGAGCGACTCCTCGGGAAGCGCTTCGGGTCCTCCAGGGTGAGCACGTAGACCGTAGCCGTGAGCGTGCCCACGCCGGGCACCTGGGTGAGCAGAGCGGTCTCTGGGTAGCGCTGCCGGGCCATCTCCTCGACGCGCTCGTCGAGGGCATGGATCTGCGCGCAGAGCTCGGCAATCACGACGAGCACGGGGTCAAGGGCGGGGCGCAGCTCGTCGGGGACGCAGGCTCCGGCCTTGGCGACGAAGCTGTCTGTCGAGCAGGCGGGCAGGCGCGCGCCCAGCGATTTCGTGGTGCCGCGGGCGTGGCTGATGAGGCTGGTACGCGCCCGCACGAGCGCGTTGCGGCTGCGCAGGAGGGCGAGGTCGGCCTGGGTCTCGGCGCCGCGGTGGGTGAGGGGCGCAAGCAGCGCCGGGTCGAGGCGGCCCACCCGGGCGAGGTACTCGGCGTCGACGCGGTCTGACTTCGAGTCGTTCTGGTAGATCAGGCGTAGCTTGCGGGGGTTGGCCACGATCACCTCGTGGCCAAGCTCCGCAAGCAGGCGGCTCACCCATGGAGAGTGGGTGCCGGCCTCGAGCACGATGCGCAGCGGATCGGCGCCGCAGAACCGGCGCCGGAGCGCCTGCGGCTTGGTGGCAAGGCGCGCCTCCTCGATGACCTCACCGGCTTCGTCAAGAACGCACACCTGGATGTGGCGGTCGCCGAGATCGAGACCCACGGTCACCTTCGTTCCCTCGCTGGTGGTAGCATCACTCATGGGTCAGCCTCCTTCTTTGGGCCCGCAGAGCCCGGCTCTTCTTGGGGACCTAACGGTACTCCGCGGGAGGCTGGCCTTCTCATCCCATCTGCCTGCTCCCTGCTAGCACCAACCGGTTGGAGGTCGAAGATCCCGTTGCCCGACATCCCCGGACTTCATGAGCTCGGCTATTCGCCACCGTGGCAGGCGCTCTTCGAGCGGTACGCCACCTCTCCATGCGCGCCGGCGTGCTGCCCGATTGGCGCACCCGAGGATCGAGGCCCAGGAAGCCGACCAGCTTGCGCGCCGAGGGGAAGCGTCCCGCGTCGCCGATCACCGCCACGAGGGTCGCGGCGGTGATCAGGTTGACGCCGGGGATCGTCACCAGGCGGCGGATCTCGGGTGAGCACCGGGCGTAACGGGCGATGGCCACCTCGAAGCGCGCGACCTCGGCGCCGAGGAAGTCGAGCACGCGCAGGCAGCCGTCCACCGTCTCGCGCTCATCGGCGGGCAGCGCAAGGTCCGCGAGCCAGTAGCGCCCGGCCGCACCGAAGAGGTCGCTCGCTGGTCCGGCGCCCTTGAGGTTGCGGTAGAGCACGGCGTGGATCTCGTTCTTGAGGCGCGTGCGCTGGCGCACGAGCTGCTCCCGGCGCGAGAGCCGGCGGCGGAGGGCGCGCGCCTCTTCGCCCGGCAGGCAGGTGCCCACCAGCATGCCGGCCGCGAGCAGCTTCGCCAAGGTGCGCGCATCGAGGCGGTCGGTCTTCGCCTTGGCGCCCGTGATGGCGTGCAGCTCGCGGGCGCTGGCCACCACGACGCGCGCTACGTGCGGCGCCAGGATGCGGGCGATGGCGAGCGCGTTGCCGGTCGCCTCCAGGGCCACCACGTCGTCGGCTGCAAGGCTGGCGCCGAGGAGCTCGAGCTCCGCAGGTGTCGAGGGCACGCGGCCCGCCGAGCGCAAGCGCCCACCCTCGCTGACCGCCATCTCGCAGAAGGCGCGGTGCACGTCGATGCCGATCGCTCGCATGGGCGCTCTCCTTCCGCACATGGCCATAGCGGAGCGCAGGCGGGCGCATCGACACCGACGGATCCGTGCTCGAAGCACACCCGGGTGCAGTCGCAGGGGCGGCCACAGACGAGACCGGGCTCGAAGCCCACGGCAAGATGCGGCCTGCCCGTCCTGCGCCCTCCCTGAGAAGCCTCTGGCCCGGCGGGTGCAGCCTACAACGAGCGCCACCGGGGACCGTTGGGAGGCCTCCCGCCTGTAGTTTCATGGCCGGACGAGACTACTGGTCACAAGCGGCAACGATTGACTACGCGGCGTCAAGTCAGTCCGATGCAGCTGATAGTCTCACTCGTAGGGTGGTCTGGGAGCGCCGGCAGAGATGCACGGCTTCAGAAGGAACATGAATGCCGCAGAGCAAAGCCAAACCACGGTCGCCGAGGAAGGGTCGCCCCATCAACGCGGCGCGGCGTCGCTACTGCTCCTTCTGCAAGGAGAAGGTCGACGAGGTCGACTACAAGGACGTGACGGCTCTGCGCCGCTTCGTGAGCGAGCGGGGCAAGATCAAGACCCGACGTGTGAGCGGCGCTTGCCGGCGCCACCAGCGCCAGATCGCCGTGGCCATCAAGAGGGCCCGCGAGATGGCGCTGCTGCCCTACACGGCCTCCGTCAGCGGCAGGGACGATAGGCGCGGCGGGCGGCGGCCCCGGGGCTGACGCTCCGGAGACGATGCCCTCGCGCGGCGCTCTCAGCGGCTGCTACTGCGTCGCGAACACCAGCCCCGCGATCAGCCCTGCCAGCGACTATCCGGAGACAGAATGGGTGCGTTTCTGGCCTTGTTGACTGATGCGGAGCGAAAGGCCTAACTCCGCAGTGCAGCGGACGCGCTTCGCGCGCCGCTGACCGCGAGCGCTAGGCTAGCCGCCCGGCGTTCGAGCGCGGCTGTGCGGAGGTCGGTGTCCTTGGCGATCAGGCTCGTAGCGAGTGACCTGGATGGGACGCTGCTGCACAGCGACGGCACCATCTCGGCGCGTTCGGTCCGTGCGCTCGAAGCCGTGCGCGCCGCCGGTCTTGCGCTGGTGTTCGTGACGGCCCGCCCGCCGCGCGGCGTGCCGTGGCTCGCGCGCGAGGCGGGTGTCGGCGGGCTGGCGATCTGTTCGAACGGCGCTCTGATCTACGATCTCAACACCGAGCGCGTCGTCGAAGAACGTCCGCTCGATGGCGACACGACCACCGGGCTCGTCCTCGAACTGCGTCGCCGACTCGCGGCTGTAGCCTTCGCCTGCGAAGCGCGGCTGCAGTTCTGCCGCGAGCCCCACTTTGTGTCAGCGGAAGCCCTGCCGCCCGATCAAGTTCTGATCGCCGACGCGCTCGACTTCGCACGCATGCCCGTGGCCAAGCTGATGGTGCGGCACCCGCAGTCGAGCCCTGAGGCGCTGTTCGCGGCGGTGACGACGGCCGCGGCGGGGCGCGTCGCGATCATCGGTCCGGCCGATCTCATCGAGATCTCCAGGGCGGGCGTAACGAAGCAGAGTACCCTGACGGAGCTCTGCGCCCGCCTCGGTGTTGCGGCCGACGAGGTGATCGCGTTCGGCGACATGCCCAACGACCTGGGAATGCTGATGTGGGCGGGGCGCGGCGTCGCGGTCGCGAATGCCGACCCCGAGGTGCTCGCGGCCGCCGGAGAGGTCACCGCGAGCAACGACGCGGATGGTGTTGCGCTCGTGCTCGAAACGCTGGCGCAGTCGGGGTAGCGGACCGGTGTCGTCGCGTCAGGCTGAGAGCAGCCCGCGCAGGCGCTCGCACGGCTGGTTCGATTCCAGCCCGGGGGCACCAAAAGTGCCTGCATATGGCGTTTGCTGATTCGGGCGTTCGGTCCAGAGCGTTCCGAATCGGCGGGATTGCCGACAATCCGCCGACGAGACCCACGGTGACGAGTGAGCACAACCGGACACGAGGCAGCAGCGGGCGAGGCGGTGACACCTCCGACCGCGAACGGCGCGCTTGACCGCAGGCGAACGGAAGCGGCTGAACGAGGAATCGGAGCGCCGATGGGGAAGGCAGCCCGGTAGGCTCGCAGGCAGGCGCGGAGGAGCACGGGGGGAAGGGCGTCGGAAGGAGGTCTGGGGATGGAGGTACCAGGCTCGGCGCATGGCGCCGCGCGGGGGCGGTTTGTCGCAAACGAGGCTGAGCGGCAGGTGGCGGACCTGCTGCCGATTGAGGTCGAACCGGCTCTCGCGCGCGCGACGGTCGAGGCGGTGCCGTTCTGGTTTCACACCTTCGCGCTGAACCGCGCCAAGGGGATCTACACGCCCGGCGCAGCGCGCGATCACCGCTACCGCGTGGCGCTGCTTCCCGAGGACTTCACCGGGATGAGCGTGCTCGACGTGGGCACCTTCGACGGCTTCTACGCCTTCCTCGCTGAGCGTCGGGGGGCGGAGCGGGTCGTGGCGGTGGACAACGAGCAGTACCGCCTGTGGTGCGCCTCCCGGTGGGGCGTCGAGCTCGCGGGCGGCGAGGGCTTCCGCGCCATCGGGCGGCTGCTGGGCTCGGCGGCCGAGTATCGGCGCATGGACGCCTTCGCGCTCGACGGTCTCGACGAGCGCTTCGACTTCGTCTACTGCTGCGGCATCCTCCACCGGGTCGAGAACCCGCTCGGGCTGCTGCGGGTGCTGCGCGGGCGGACGGCGGACGGGGGCGCGCTGCTGGTCGAGACCTACGGCCTCCGCGAGGAAGCTGGAGACGGTCCCGTGATCCGCGTCACGGAGCGCGGCGAGGTCTACGCGTGCGACGACTTCGTCTACTGGGGGTTCGGAGTCACGGGTCTTGAGCGGCTCGCCCAGATCGCCGGCTTCGCGCGCGCCGAGTCGCTCGCCACGGTCGAGGTCGACGGCCACCCTCGCGTCATCGGCCGCCTGATCGCGTAAGGGCCGCTGCGCTGCCGGTAGAGGTCGCTGCTCGGCATGCACGGTAGGTCGGCGCGGCCTCGTCGCCTGCAGACCACACGCCCTTGGCGCTCACGCGAGAGCCGGCTCTGCCACTATCAGAGGAAGCGGACCAGCGAGTGGGGTCAGGTCAGTCCTAGCCAGGGCGTTCTGCTACGCGAGTTCTGCAGCTGGGCGCCGGCTGCTACGGCCTCCAGCTGCAGGCCTCGGCCGCCTGACGGCAGGACTCGTCCGGCCGCCGGCGACCGACTCGGATCTGCAACCCGCCCTCAGGCGAGTAGGATGGCTTTGCATCCCGCACGGGGCTCGTCTTGGGCGCCGGCGGACTTACCGACGGGCAGAACGATGTCTCCAGCGAAGAGTGCGAGCACGCTATGCGACTGCAGCTGATCAACCCATCCAACCCGCACGTGAGCGTCGTTCGGGTCAGGGAGAACCGCTGGAACCGCTACCGCGTGTGGAAACCACTCAACCTCATGGTCCTCGCGGGTCTGACCCCGCCGGCGTGGGAGATCTCGATCGTCGATGAGAACCTCGGCGCGCCGGACTATGCGGCCATGCCTCGCCCCGACCTGGTGGGCATCACCGCCTTCACCTCGCAGGCGAACCGCGCCTACGAAGTGGCCGCCTACTTTCGCCGTCTCGGCGTCCCTGTGGTCATGGGCGGCATTCACGCGACCACCTGCGCAGACGAGGTCATGGAGCGGGTGGATGCGGTGGTCACGGGGGAAGCCGAGACCGTCTGGCGGCAGGTCCTGAACGACGTTCGGCACGGCAACCTGCAGCGCCGCTACGACGGAGGGCGCGCCGAGCTGAACGAGGTCCCGCCGGCACGTCATGATCTCCTGCCGACGGGATACTTCTTCGGGGCGATCCAGACCACGCGCGGGTGCCCCTTAAGCTGCAGCTTCTGCAGCGTGACGGCGGTCAACGGACCCCGCTACCGGCAGCGACCGATCGCGGATGTCGTGCGGGAGTTCCGCCTGATCCGTGAGCGGGCCGTGCTCGTCGTGGACGACAATCTCATCGGCACGCGAGCCGAGCACGTGGCGCGCGCCAAGGAGCTGTTCCGCGCCATGGCGGAGGCGAACCTGCGAAAACAATGGATCGCCCAGGCCACGATCAACTTCGCCGATGATGAGGAACTCATGTCGTTGGCCGCGAGCGCCGGGTGCAGGGGTGTCTTCATCGGCTTCGAGTCCCCAACACCGGACGGGCTTCAGGAACTCGGCAAGAAGTTCAACCTTCTTGGAGGCCGCGACATTCACGCCTCCGTGCGGCGCATTCAGCGCCACAAGATCCAGGTCGCAGGCTCTTTTGTCATCGGTCTGGACATAGACGGACCGGGGATC
>JBAZPK010000009.1:0-32736 GCA_041648235.1 Thermoleophilia bacterium | reverse complement strand
GCCGCGCCGGTCCCGGCGCCGCGCACGACCCCGGGGACGGCTCCGATGTCGGCGCCGGCGTCGTGAGCGGCGAGCAGCTCCAGCATCGTCTGCTCGCCCTCGCCTCGCACCACGGCGTCGAAGTCGCTCAGGAAGGCTGCGGGGTCGCAGGTCGGCAGCGGCCCGCCGGCCACCAGCAGGCGGCCGCGGCCGTGGAGCTGCCGGGCGAACCACAGGCAGTCGTCCAGCATCGTCGCCATGCAGTAGATGCCGACGACGTCGGCGCCGGCCGCTTGGGCGAGGCGCAGGGCCTGGTCGCGGCGCAGGAAGGTGCAATCAAGGAGCCGCACGGCGTGGCCGGACTGCCTCAGGCGGGCGGCGACGTAGGCCGGCCCGAGCGGGGGGAAGCGGAAGCGGGAGCGGTCCAGCGAGCGCCGGAAGAAGGGGTAGATGAGCAGCACCGCGGTCGCCGGAGGAGGGGCCTCTCTGAGTCCCGCGGCGTCAGGCATGCCGCTCGACCTTCACGTCGTAGGTGAACCGCGTGAGGGCCGGCGGATAGGAGTAGCCGAAGCCGGCCCAGGCCAGGCGCGAGCCGACGAGATCCCGGCCGCGATAGAGCCTCGAACCCGCCACCGGGCCCAGCGAGAACGCGACGCGGTGGGCGGCGCTGGCGAACGAGGCGCGCGCGGCGCTCACCTCGTCCCAGGTGCCGATCTCCTCGTCCTGCAGGGCCGCACCGGCGGAATCCTCGTACCGGCGGAAGTGGCGGGCCCCGAGCTCGTTCATGACGACCACCTCAGTGACGCCGGGTGCCGGAGCGCCCGGCATCGCGACCGTCACGCTCACGAGGCCGTCCTCGGCGTGCACCGTGTACGTGACCTCGAGCGTGGCGACCGGCGCCACCTCCGCGTACGTCGTCACCCACCCGAGGCGGCGGCGCAGGGCGGCCGACGCGGCGGCGAGCGGCCGCCGCAACCCCGGGGCGCGGCGGTGCAGCGCCGCCAGCCAGTCCTTGGCGGCGTACAGGGCCCGGGGCTCGACGCTCCCGCCGCCGCGTGTGGCGAGGCGTTCCACGAGGTTCATCTCGAACGCCGCCGTCACCTCCCAGGCGTCCCCCAGGCGCGGGTCGCTCAGCCGCAGGCGCCCGGGGAAGACCGTCTGCGGGCCGCGCTTGAGGATCGGGACGCCGAAGCCAACGCCCTCTTCGGCCAGCTCTTGCCCCCCAGCGAACAGCAGGAGCCCCTTCTGGAGCTGCGCCGTGGGGTACCGCGGGGCCGCGCCGCTGCCGTCTCCGGCCTCGCCGCCGCCTTCGCCGCGCTGCCAGTCGGCGATCGCGAGCGAGAGGCCTCCGGGGAGCTCGACGGCCGCCCTCACAGCGCTACGCCTTCGGTCGCGGTGGCCGGGGCCGCGGTGCGGGCCCGCCTCAGGCACGAGGCCACGACCCACCAGCCGGCGGCCTGCCAGGCGACCACCAGGGCGGCCTGCGCGGCCAGCCTGGCCGTGTGGTAGTCGCCGATCGCGGCCAGCGACCGCAGCATCGCCCCGGGGGACACCGCCCAGAGCAGCTCCAGCGGCGTCGCGTTGAACACGGTGAAGGCCAAAGGGATGGCCCAGAGCGCGGTGAGGGCGCGCCGGTCGATGTGTCCGAGCGAGGCGAGGACCAGCACCAGCGGCAGGACGAGGATGACGTTCGGCTCCGCGAGCCAGGTGCGCGTGAGGAAGAAGACGAGGACGAGCGCGGCGCTGTTCCGCGCCAGCGCCTCGAACCCGCCGCCGCGCCGCAGGAGGGCGACGCCGGCCGCGACGGCCGGGACCCAGAGCAGGCTCAGGAGCCACCAGTGCCCCGGCAATTCCAGCGGGTCCCGGATCAGCTTTGCGACGGTGGTGTACGAGAGAGCCCCGCTCATCAGGAAGTGGGCGTTGGGGCGTTGCAGGATCGGCGCCGCGCTCCAGCCGAGCGCGATGAAGGGGAGGACGGCGAAGACGAGCGCCCAGGCGATGAACGCGGCGCCGTAGCGCAGTGCCTCCCGCGCCGATCTGCCGGCCAGCCAGGCCAGCACCACGAGCACGATCGGTAGCGGCGTCGGCTTGACGCAGACCGCCAGGGCGAGCAAGGCGGCCGAGCTCGCCCACCGGCCCGCGCTCACGAGCCCCAGAGCCGCCACGGCGAGCAGCGTGGCGATGACGTCGATCTGGCCCCAGGCCGCCCCGGTGTAGAGGATGAAGGGGTTCAGGAGCAGGAAGGCCCAGGCCCTGCGCACGACGGCGGCCCGGGCCCCGAGCCTCCGGAGCGCTCCGGCCACCAGGTAGGCGAGCCCGACGGTGGCGACGATGACCGGCAGCTTCAGCGCCAGGTTGTACGCCAGCAGGTTCGGCACGATGGCGTAGGTGCCGCGGTACACGAGCCCCGTGACGAGCGGCCACGGCGGCGGGTACCCGATCGTGGTCAGGCGCTGAAAGCCGACGTGCTGGAACACCGCCATGAGGTTGTGCGGCACGTAGGGGCTCTGGCCGGTGCCCGCCAGGTAGCCGGCGGCCATGGCGACGCGCGTGTCGTAGGGATGCGCGAGCAATGCTCCAAGGGCGAGCTGCAGCGCGACGCTCAGGGCCAGGATCCGCCGGTCGAGGGTCGCATACCACGTCCGGCCGGCCGCCGCCGCGGAGGTCTGGCCCGCCATCGCGAGGCTCCGGTGGCTGCTAGCCGTACAGGACGATGTAGACCCAGACGCCGAGCGCCGTCCCCAGCAGGTAGAGGACGTAGGCGACGCGCATCGCGGTCTTGTAGCGGCTCAAGCTGGCGCCCCTCGCCTCGAGCTGGCTGCCGCGGACGACCACGAACACGCCGATCGCCACGCCGACCAGGCCGGTGGCGGCGTGCACCGTCGTGAGGGCGTCGACCTGCTTGCCCAGGTTGCCCGGCAGGCCGGGGAGGACGTAGAGCCAAAACGAGCGGACCATCCAGGCGACGACGGGGATGGCGTTGAGGCACACCGCGGCCGTCTGCATCCGCCGGTGTGCCTCGTACCGCCTCGCCCTCGCGAGCAGCACGCCGACGCTGAGCATCACGAACGCCGCCACCATGACGACCAGCGCGAGGTCGGCGCCGACGCTGCCGTGCGTGCCGAGGAAGCCGGGGCCGCCGAGGTAGGCGATCATCGGGCCGACCACCGGGACGGCATGGCTGAAGCTGGGGCGACCATCCGCAGACCTCCTCGTCGGGTGCGTACCGCGAGAGTAGCCCGCGCGGCCGATGAGGGCAACGTCCGCCGCCGGCCCGGGTGGCCGCCTCGCCGGCCCTGGCACCTTGGCTCATCGGCCGGCGTGCCCTGCCGGCATAGGCGTTTGTTCCATGCGGAAGCGTGCCGCGGGCGCCGATGCCTCTGACAAGCCACGCACAGCGCCCCGCAGCCGGCAGGCGCGCAAGAGGGAGACCGCCCATGCAAGTGCTCGTCGCCCACGGAGACACTGAAGTCAGAGCCGAGCTCGCGAGTGCGATCGTCGGCGGCTCGGGCGGAGAGCTCGAGGTGATCGAGTCCGGCGAGGGCGTGGAGGCGCTTGGGCTGCTCCTCCAGGAGCACGCGCCGCGCCTCGCGGTGGTCGACTGGGACCTGCCGGGGCTGGACGGCCCGGAGCTGTGCCGCCTGGTGCGCGACTTCCACCTCGGCGGCCCGCCCTACATCCTGCTGCTCGCCGGCGGCCGCGATCACGACCTCCAGGCGGGCCTCGAGGCCGGGGCCAACGAGTGCATCCGCACGCCGGCTCGTGCCGCCGAGATCCGTGACCGCGTCGAGGCCTCCTGGAACTTCGTCAAGGTACCGTGGGAGCGCGCCGGCCGCGGCGCGGCTCTCGACGCCGTGCGCTCGTACGACGCTGAGGATGACGCGCAGGACGCGCTCGAGAGCCGGAGGGTGACGCTCGACGCGGTGCGTTCGTGTGACACCGACGTCGAGCCGCGCGGCTCGCTCGAGGGCCGCCCCGTGACCCTCGACGCTCTGCGTTTTAGTGATAACGACCGCCTGGCCGCGGGCCCGCTCGGGCGCGCCGCGGCGCCTGCCGGCGCTCCTGCGCGCCGCGAAGCGCAACTGGCGGCGACCGTCAGCTAGCGCCGCTCGCCGGCCGCCGGCCCTGCCGCCGGCCCTGCCGGCTGCCCTCACACCTGCGTGACCAGGTGTTCGAACGCCCCGAGCGCCGCCTTGGCGCCCTCGCCCACCGAGATGACGATCTGCTTGTCGTGCGTGTCGGTGCAGTCGCCGGCGGCGAAGACGCCGCGCACGCCGGTGCGGCAGTGGCTGTCGACGACGATCTCGCCGCGCTCGTTGGTGTCCACGAGGTCGAGCGCGAATCCGGTGTTGGGGAAGAGGCCGATCTCGACGAAGACGCCGTCGGCCTCCAGCCGCCGCGTGGCGCCGCTCTCGCGGTCGAGCACAGTGACGCCCTCGACCTTCTCGGCGCCGTGGATCTCGACCGGCTCGTGGTGGTCGAGCAGCTCGATCCCGGCGGCGCCGCGCACCTTGCCCTGCAGCACCTCGTCGCCCGTCATCCCGTTGCGCGCTACGAGGCGCACTCTGCGCGCGACGCCGTCCATCTCGAGGGCCGCCTCGAGGGCCGAGTTGCCGCCGCCGACGACGGCGACGCCGAGGCCCTTGAAGAGCGGCCCGTCGCAGGTGGAGCAGTAGACGACGCCACGCCCGGCCAGCTCCTTTTCGCCGGGGATCCGCAAGTGCCGCTTTTGCACGCCGCTGGCGATGATGAGCGTGCGCGCCCGCACCTCACGTAGCGACTCCAGAGCGAGGACCTTGGTGCGCTCGTCCACGCGCAGGTCCACGACCTGCTCTCCGATCAGCTGCTCGATCCCGTAGTGCGACGCCTGGGCGAAGAACTTCTGCACCAGGTCGGGCCCCGTGATGAGCTCGAAGCCGGGGTAGTTGGCGACGTCGCGGGTGGTGCCGAGCTGCCCGCCGATGTCCATGGCCACGACGATGGTGCTGAGGTTCTTGCGCGCCGCGTACATGGCGGCGGCGAGGCCCGCGGGCCCGCCGCCCACGACCGCCACGTCGTAGATCGTCTTAAGCTCGGCCGGTTCCCGGCCGAGCCGCCGGTCGAGCTCGCCGGTCGCGTTGAGCCGCGCGAGGTCGTCGTAGCCGCCGACGAGCTCGCCGCCGAGGAAGACCTCGGGCACGCTGCGCCGGCCCGAGCGCGCGACCATCTCGTCCTGCATGCGCTCGTCGTAGGTCACGTCCAGCTCGCTCCACCTGAGCCCCTTGGCACGCAGCAGCGCCTTGGCCTTGGCGCAGAAGGGGCACCACTGCTTGGTGTAGATGAGGATGTCGGTGCCGGCCATAGGTGGACCTCGCTGCTCGTGGGCCTTCGGCGCGCCGCGCGCCCGTCGCCGACTACAGTACCCGCCGTCAACCGCGGGGAAGAGCGGCTTGAGGAGATGCTCGCCGCCATGACGAGTCGCCCGTCGGACGATTCGAGATCATGGCGCCGGCCGCAACACATCTACCGCCTGTCGTAGGGGCTGCCGAGCCCAGTGAGGGTGAAGAGCAGGCCCCCGTGACTCGAGCTCGCTCCGTGTGCGAGAATCCGGACGTCAAGAGGAGAGGGCCGCAATGAAACGGGACGAAGTTCTCCGCATACTCGCTGCGCACCGTGGTGACTTCACCGCGATGGGCGTTCGCGAACTGGCCATCTTCGGATCCGTTGCCCGCGATGAGGCCGACGCCGGCAGCGACGTCGACATACTCGTGGACTACGAGCCGGGCACGAGGCTGAGCTACTTCCGCGTGTTCGAGCTCCAGGAGCGCCTCGAGGAGATGCTCGGCGCCAAAGTCGACCTCGTCACGATGGGCGGGCTGCGCCATGAGCTGCGCGAGGGCATCCTCGCGGGGGCGATCCGTGCCGCCTAGGCAATAGCGCCTGTTCGTCGCGGACATCGTCGATGCGATCATGGCCATCGATAGCTACACGGCTGGACTCACTCGGGAGCAGCTCTTTGGTGATCGCCTGCGCCTCGACGCCGTGATCAAGAACCTGACCGTGATCGGCGAAGCGGCCGGCCGAGTGCCGACTGGCGTCACCGAGGCAAGTCCTCAGATCCCGTGGTCGAGGATGCGCGGCATGCGCAACATCGTGGTGCACGAGCACTTCGGCATCGACGAGAAGGTCTTGTGGGGCACCGTCACCGACGATCTGAAGCCGCTGGCGCCGTTGCTGACCGCTCTCCTCGCCGAGCACAGCGACGCGGACTGAGCCAAGCAGAGGCCGTCAGCCCGCCCGCAGCACCTCCAGCGCCCGCAGCGTGATCCAGCGGCTCGGCTCGCCCACGGCCTCGATGGGTATGACGAAGCGGTCGTTGAAGCTGCTCTCCAGCTTCCAGCGGCCCCGGGCGTCGGCCTTGGAGGCGACGAGGTCGAGCGCTTCGCGCATCCGCTCGTCGCGGCAGCCCAGCCGCGTGAGGATGCCGAGGACCTCGAGCACGTCTGTCTGGTACATCAGCGGGAAGCCGAAGCGGCGCCAGCCGGGCTTGGACGTCCTTTTCAGGTCGTGGCTGCGCTTGTGCACGTGGTGGCGCAGCAGGTACTCGGCGCCGGCGGCGATGGTGGCCTGCACCGCCGGCGTGCGGCGCTCGGGCGGCACCTCCGCGAGCGCCTTCAGCGCCTTCACGGCGCCCATGTGGCAGGTGTGGCGGCCCCAGCACATCTCGTAGCGGTCGTAGGGCCAGCCCGTGGGCGCCTCGCCCTCGGCGTCGTCGAAGCGCTGCCAGGTGGTGATCCAGTCGACGGCGCGCTGCAGGCGCGGGTCGTCCGGCAGGCCGAGGCGGATGAGGCTGAAGGTGAGGTTGCTCGTGAGGCAGGGAATGACCGAGCTGTGGAGGCCGCCGCCGGCCTTCTTGCTGCGCTCGTGGGCGAAGCCGCCTGAGTCCGGGTCCTGCGCATCGCGCAGGACCGCCTCGCGGGCGGCCCGCACCCGTGCGTCGGCGCCGTCGGCCCCGAGCTCGGCCAGGATGATGAGCTGCCAGACGGTGCCGCGGTACTTGGCCGTGTAGAAGCGGTCGCGGCCCTCCCAGTGGCCGTCCGCCTGCTGCGCGGCCAGGATGCGGGGCACCGCCCCCTCGCTCATGATCGCCCTCCGCGCCGCCACGACCCTCGGGTCGTCGGGCGCGGCCCCGAGCAGCCCGGTGAGCGAAAGGTAGCGCACGGAGGGGTCGCCCTCCATGAGCCAGGGGATGGGGTCGGGTGGGGCCGTGCCGGGCCGAACGGTCATGCACTCATCATAGGCGCTGAGCACGCCGCCGGGCTGTATTCAGGCGTCGAGCATCTTCACGCCGTGCGCCTGCAGCCGGGCCGCGGTGGCGTCAAGCTCCGTAATGGGCGGGACGTAGATGACCGCCCCATCACGCCCGGGGGTGAGCAGCACACGATAGGCGTTGACGCGCAGTTGGAAGGGGTCGCGCACGTGAGCCGAGCGCGCGTGACGTTTGGCGTGGGCGTTGGACCAGGCGTTGCCGGTCCACACCAAGTCAGTCCCCCACGCGAGTAGCACGCCGTCGAGCTCCAGCCCCTGGGCACCGAACTCGGTGACGCACTGGGTTAGGCAGCGGCAGGATCGATGGTCGCCCTCGCCCTCTCCGTACCAGGGACCAAGGTTCATGCGCTGCGTGGAGTGCCAGTCGTTAGGGATGCCCCATTCTGCCAGGCTCTTGTCGCGTGACGAGGCGACGAGGCCGTATTGGGCGTCGGGGATTCGGCGGCGCCCAGAACGCTCGAGCGGCAAGGACAGATGGTTCACTTCGAGCACCGACTGCCTCCTGGTTGCTCATTCCGAGTCCTGCACGCCACCGGACCTCACGGCTGTCTCCACCGCCGAAGCCGCAAGCGCCAGCGGTTCGTGCTCCCAGACCCGGACGACCGTCCAACCCTCGGCGATGAGAGCCTCCGTCACGCGTCGGTCGCGCTCACGGTTTCTCCGGAGCTTCGGCTCCCAGTAGTCGCGGTTCATTCCCGGCGTGGTTCCGTGAGTCGGGCAGGAGTGCCAGAAGCATCCGTCAACGAAGACCGCGACCTTTGGTCCGAGAAAGACGAGGTCGGGCCTGACAAGGCCGACGCCCGTCCGAACGGACGGATTCTTGCGGTATCTCAGGCCTCGTCTGTGAAGCTCTCGGCGCAGGCTGACCTCAGGTCGCGAGCCAGTCTTGCGATTCCCTCGCATGACGTTCGAGACGGCCTTACTGGATGGCATGGGGTACCCGGGATCGCTTGGCTTCAATGTCCACCCACGCGCTCGTTTCTTCTATCCGCTCGCGATGTTAGCCTACGACAGACGTGAAGCATCTCCTCAACACCATTCGGACGGTCGTCTGATGGCCGCCAAGCTGCCGGTTCTCAGCCTGTTCTCGGGGGCCGGCTGTCTGGATCTTGCGGTCGAGCGCTGCGCGGAGCCTTTCGGCGCCAAGGGCATGCACACGGAAGGTCCGTTTGAAGTCGCGGTGGCGACGGACTACGACGCGCGTGCTCTGCGCTCGCTGGAGGCCAACTTTCCTGGTGTCCCGACGATTTGCGGAGATATCCGTGAGCTGTCCACGTGTGACCTTCTGGACAGGGCGGGCGTGGCCAGGGGCGAGGCTGAGCTCGTGGTTGGCGGACCCCCCTGCACGCCGTTCTCCAAGTCCGGGTTCTGGCTGGAGGAGAAGCGGAGCAGCACCGATCCCAACGCATCCCTTCTCGACGAATACGCGCGCATCGTCACCGAGGCTCAGCCCAGGGCATTCATTCTCGAGAACGTTCAGGGACTCACTTACGCGACGCACAGGGCGCAGCTCAACAGGGTCCTCGAGCAACTGACGCGCGCGGGCTATCGGCCCACATACAGAGTGCTGATGGCGGCGGACCATGGCGATCCTCAGCTTCGCCGCCGGGTGTTCGTCGTCGGCAGGAGAGATGGCGGCGACTTCCGGTTCCCCGAGCCGACACACTCGGGGTGGAGCGAGCACACGCGTGCCTTTGACCCCACCAAGAAGCCCTATGTCACAGCAGGGAGCGCGATCGGGCGCTTGCTTTTGGGTGCATCCGCGCCTGGCGAGATCGTCGAAGGCACCTACGCCGAACTCTTGGCGGAGGTACCGCCCGGCCAAAACTACCTTTGGCACACGGACCGTTACGGTGGCCGAGACGTGTTCAAGTGGCGCACCCGTTACTGGACGTTTCTTCTGCGCCTGGATCCGGGTCGACCCTCCAGCACAATCCAGGCGCAGCCCGGCCCGTGGGTCGGGCCATTTCACTGGGAGAATGTGTGCAATAGGGAGGGGCTCGCCCGCGCCCGCCGGCTCAGCAAGGCTGAGTTGCTAAGGCTAATGTCACTTCCGGATGACTTCCGTGTAGAGGGAGATGAGACCACGACCCGACGCCAGCTCGGCAACGCGGTCCCGCTGGAGTTGGGCAAGGCGGTCGTCGGCGCTCTCGCCGAACAGTTGGGCTTGATTGGCCCTTCGGTCGAGCAGCCGGACGACGAGGATTCCATTCGCACCGCCGGTGTCACCTCAGTAGCCGTCTGATGGGGCTGACCATCGACAAGAAGCGAGCACGCAAGCAGCTTGAACGGGCGCTGACGCTTGCCCGATCAGATACCCCGGTTCCCTCAGCTTGGACCGAGCGTACCGAGCGAGTCGCTCAATTCGAGGACAAGACCTGCCTTGTCGTTCTGGGTACAGCGCTCTTGGCGACCGCGACCGACGATGCCGTTGACGCCCTGACGTTGAAGGCTCGGGCGGGCAACAAGGCTTACTCTGCTCGTGGATTGGCTCACGACGTGCTGGTGCCGGCGGCGATCAATCATGGTTTCGACCTCCGCACGACTGGGCGTGAGCCCCTGAACAACCAGCCCTTCTTCTACTCCGACCGGGTGGACTCGATGCCACGGGTGAAGCACCCTGACGAGATTCAGTACTTGGTCGAGTGCCTCGAGGCAGTTCACTACCTTCGCGAAGAGGAGGCAGTGGGAGCTCTTGCTGCATTCCTCAGGCACCGCATTGCCGCGAAGGAGCGGTTGGTGCCTGTGGATCTCGGCAATACGAGCGCGGACGTAATCAAGCTCAAGGATGCATGCAGCCACTTTCTGAACAAGAGCGCCGAGAGCGGTAAGAGGGCGCAAGCCCTCGTCGCCGCGGCATTCGATCTTGTTTTCGACGACGTCAGAACTGCGAGAGTCTTCGACCCATCCCGTAAGCTGCCAGGCGATGTGCAAGCTTTCTACAAGCTTGATCCGGTCATCGCTGTCGAGGTGAGGGCAAAGCCGGTCACTTACTCCGATGCGGTGCATTTCGTGCGGTCTGTGGCTGCCGCGGGGTTCCCGCATGCGATGATCGCCGGTTTCGACTCGGTCGCCGCGGAGGTGCAGCGCCTCTCCCAAGAGGCCTGGGAGGAGAGCGGAGTCTATGTAACGGTGTACACGCGGTTCTCCGATATGTTGCTTGACGCGCTGGCGTGGAGCCGGCGACCGCTTCATCAGCTTCTGGCCGAGTTCCCCAGGAACGTCGTGGCCAGGCTTATCCAGCTTGAGGTCAAGACTAGCTCTATGGCTCTCTGGGGCGAGCTCGTCAGCTAGGACCTGGGCAATTCGGCGCGCTCGCACTAAGACTCGTCTCGACGATCCTATTTGGATCGTGGAAAATTCGGCCTGCTGACCCGACCCCGCGACCTCGGGAAGGCCTCATGGGCGAGGTTCTCGCCGTCACCTGCGGCTCGTGCGGCGAGCCGATGGTCCCAAGATGTGAGCACGTTGGATGACGACGGCTGTGGCTGGATCTGCCTGAACCCCGGCTGCCCGGGTGGCTGCAGGGGAGTTAGAGGGTGAAGACCTGGTGGGGGCCGGCGTGCCGGAGGCGCTCGCCGGCCGTTTCGCGCGGCTCATCGCGCACCATGCGGACGAGGGCGAGGCGGACGCGCCCGCGCGAGTGCGCGAGCGGGCGCAGGCCGATCTCGCGTCACTCCGCGAGCAGCTCCTCGAGCTGGGGCGGCTGGCCGAGTCCGCGGCCCTCATCGCCGCTCACCTCGACGAGTCGCTCTGCGTGGAGCTGGAGCTGGAATCGACGTCCACGACGTACTCGGCCACGACGGCCTGCGGGGTGGCGCGAAGCCGGCGGCCGTGCGCCGACGAGCGCTACCGCAGCATGCGCGAGGCGACGTCGAGCAGCCGGCGCGGCAGCTCCGGGTACGCGCGCACCGGGTAGACGTCGCCGCGGCCGGCATCGGCGAGGCGGCGGCAGAGCGGCTCCGCCTTGCGCTGCTGCGACGGGAGCGCTTCCTGGCTCTCGGTGAAGAGGACGAAGAGCCGCGGGAAGCGGTGCGCCAGGTGGACGGGGTCGCCGCCCATCGTGACGACGCCGTCGGTGATCAGGAGCCCGCTGCGCCGCGGGTTGCGGCTGCGCTCCAGCTCCGCCGCGCCCAGCTCGAGCGCGGCGGCGATGTTGGTGCGCCGGTTGATCGGCTTGGCGAGCATCCGGCGCACCACCTCCACGGGCGGGTCCGGCGCTCCCAGCCGCGTGATCGAGTGCGCTCGCGCGTCGAAGACCACCACGGAGAGATCCTCGGGGTGCAGCTTGAGGGCCAGCACGGCGGTGGCGACGGCGGCGATGGCCATGTTCTCGCCCTCCATCGACGGCGAGGCGTCCACCATGAGGCAGACCTGGTGGTGGCGCTCCTCGCGGTGCTGGACGATCCAGTCCTCGGGCTCGGGGAACGGCTTGCCGAGCACGTTCTCGAGCGTCGCCTCCACGTCGAGCTCGCCGCCGTAGGGCTCGCGCAGCGGCTCGCGCACCGCGTGCGTCGCCGCCCGGAGCGGGCCGACGAGGCGGGCGGCGCGCTGCAGCACGGCGGCGGCGGCGAGCTGCTCGGCGAAGAAGCGGAGGTCGGAGTCTGCGATGCGACACTCGCTGCGCGTCAGGTTGACGGCCACCTGCCAGCCGTCGAGCGACTCCTCCGGGAGCCGGAAGCGCTCGGCGAGGGCGCCGAGAGTGGGTTCTGGTGCGGGGGGCTCGGGTGCGCAGGTCGGGACGCGCTCCCCGGCGGGTCCGCGGCTCGCGGGGGCCAGCTCCGCAGGCCCCTGGCCCTCAACGGCGCCCTCCCCGGCGGGCGCCGCGTCCGGGTCCTCGTCGCGGTCCACGACCCGCGCGAAGAGCTCATCCAGGGTCGCGGCGAGGTCCGTGTCGATGTCGTCCCGCAGGTCGACGCGCGTGGTGAGTGCGGCCTCCGCCGCGCGGCGCAGCGTCTCGCGGCTCACGCCGCCGCGAGCGTCGAGGCCGGCGGCGGCGTGCAGGTCCGCGGCGATGGCCACCGTGGCGATCGCGCCCCGCACGCTGGCGCCCTTGCGGAAGCGCGGGTCGCGGCGGGTGGCCCGCGTGAGGCGCACGGCGCCGGCGACGAGCTCGGCGTCGTGCGAGCCCGTCACGGTGGCGACGATGTCGGCCTCCTCGCCGGCGGGCTGGTAGTCAAGCGCCAGGTGCTCGAAGCGGTCGCGCAGCGCTTCCGAGAGGTGCCCGGTGGCGATGTACTCCGCGGGGTTCTGCGTGGCCACCACCTGGAAGCCTTCGGCGGCGTGCACCTCGCCGATGGAGGGCACCTCGATAAGGCGTTCGTCGAGCGCCGGGAGCAGCACGTTCTGCACCTGCTCGGGCATGCGGTTGAGCTCGTTGATGAAGAGCACGCAGCCGCGGCGCATGGCCTCGACAAGGGGGCCGGCGAAGAAGGACTCTTCGCGGTAGCCCTGCTGCAGCACGAGCGGCGGGTCGAACCAGCCGGTGAGCTTGCTCTCCGAGTAGCGGTCGTCGCCGTCGACCCGCAGCGTGGCGCGGCCCAGATGGCCGCAGACCGCGAGGCCGACCGTCGTCTTGCCGACGCCCACAGGGCCTTCGAGCAGCAGGTGCCGGCCGGCGCCGACCACGGCCAGCGCCATCGCCAGTTCGCGCTCCCTGCCGACGATGCCGTGCTCGCGCTGGATCTGCCGGATCGGCGTCAAAAGGCCGCGCTCGTACGCATCGCGCCATGGTACTTCAATGGACGCATCGCGTGTGGCGAGAGGGCCACGGCCGCCGATCCCGCCGGACCCGCCTCGCCGTGTAGACTTCGGCCATGTCGTCTTCAGCCGTGTCGCCAGAGCTCCCAGTCATCCGCCCCTGCGCCGAGGCCGACATCGACTCGATCCACGAGGTCATCAACGCCGCCGCCACGGCGTACGCGGGCGTCATCCCCGCTGACCGGTACCGCGTGCCCTACATGCCCGTCGACGAACTGCGGCGCGAGGTCGCGGCCGGCGTGCGGTTCTGGGGCTGGTACGAGGCGGAGGGGCTCGCGGGCGTGATGGGCATCCAGGACGTCGACGACGTCACGCTCATCCGCCACGCCTACGTGAAGCCCGAGCGGCAGGGGGTCGGCATCGGCGGCCGGCTGCTGGCGCACCTCAGAGGGCGGCCGCACCAGCCTCTGCTCGTCGGAACCTGGGCTGACGCCGCCTGGGCCATCCGCTTCTACGAGCACCACGGCTTCCTGCTCGTGAGCCCCGAGGAGAAGGATCGCCTCCTGCGGCGCTACTGGAGCATCCCCGAGCGCCAGGTCGTGACGTCGGTGGTGCTGCGCGCGATCGAGGGCTGACGCCCGCCCCTCCGGCGCCGTACCGACGCGCCCACGCCTGCGCCAAGGGACGCGAAAGGTGGACATTTGCAGCTAGTTCTTGACGGGTGACTGCCGTGATGTCACACTGGATTCATTCTCCCCCACGGGTACATCCCGTGGCCCCCCCGGGGTTGCGACCCCGGGGTTTTTCCTTTTCTGGAGGTCACCGTCAACCGCTGCGTCTTCCTTGTCGACGGACTGAACCTGTACCACTCGCTGCTCGACGGCGAGCGCGTCTCTGGGCGCTCGCTGCGCCGGCTGGATGTCGCCGGACTCTGTGAGTCGTACCTTCATGCGCTGCCCGGGCGGAGCACGCCGGAGGCCATCGTCTTCTGGCGTACATCTGCAGAAGTGCGTGCGACACAGCCGTGCTCGTCACTGGTGACACGGACCTTGTGCCCGCCATGCACGCGGCCCGTCGGCTCGATCCAATGAAACGGCTCGTCGTGCTGCAGCCCTATCGCCGCGCGAATCGCGAGCTGGCGCGGTGTGCCGACAACGCCCTCGCGATCCGCATTGCGAGCTACGCTCGGCACCAGCTTCGGTCATCGTGACGCGCTGACTTGATCCGGCGGCGACGGCCTTCAGCATCGCTCAAGGGCTGGGTGGAGCCGGTGCGGCTCAGTCGCCGGCGTGGAACTCGCGGAACGCCGGCGGCCTGAGCGAGCTGTCCTCGAGCATCTCCAGGGCGGCCTCGAGCACCGCCCGCGCCTCGCCCGGCTCCTTGGGGTCGCCGAGCGCGTACCCGCGCCAGAACGGCGCCCAGAGGGCGCGCGGCGGGCGCGTCTGCTCGGCCGCCGCATGCAGCAGCTGGAGCGCGACGGTGGCGATGCCCGCCCGCTCCAGCTCCAGCGCCGCCAGCCCCACGGACTGGCTGCACAGCGGTCAGGTGGGCACCAGGACGACGGCGTCGACGGCGTCGGCCGCCAGCGGCTCCACCGCCTCCCGGGCCGCCGCCTGGAGGTCGCCGCGGCCGGCGATCATGGGGCCGCCCAGCACCAGGTGGCGGCCGTTCACGGCGCCGATGCGCCCGCGGGCTGCCGCCTCGTCCAGTGCCTCCAGCGCCATCGCCAGATTGCGGTCCTCATTGTCGCGGGCTGCGCTCGCGTTGTGCCCCGCGCCGGCCCCCGCCGCCCCGCCGTCCTCGCTGCCCACGATCCGCCAGCGGGGCCGCCCCATCGGCACGTCGGGGTCGTCCTCCTGCCCCGGCTGCGCGAGGCACACCGAGCTCACGACGAGCGCCACCCGGCACTGCGGCAGGGGCCTGCAGGGCGGCTCGAAGGGCGTCTCCGCGGCGCGCCGCAGACGCCGCCTCAGCCTGGACCACACCTTCATCCCGTCCGCCTCCATGATGCCGCCATCTTCGTGGCGGGCACCGACGAGCACAAGCCCTGACCTCGACCGGGAGACCTGCGAACCGGCCTCTGACCTTCGCGGGCTCGCCCGCCGCGGTCGCTCTCGACCGCTGCCGCGGACCCACGCGGGGTTCGCCCGCGGCCCCTCCCGAGGGCCGTTCTGCGCTCGCGAGGTCAAGTCGGGATCGCCTCCAGCCGACATTGCCTCTGACACACGACGAGGGAGGGCGAGTGATGGTCCGGAGGTTTCTGAGTGCACGGCGGCTGCGGCTGCCGGTCGCGGTGGTCGGGACTCTGCTCATCGCGCTGCTGCTGGCGCCCCTGGCGCTGGCCGACGGCCCCATCACCTGGGTGCCGAGCGACTCCACCTACGGAGAGCCCGGTACGGCCTTCGTGGCGCTGGGCGCGCCGGCGCCGCCCGGTATGGGCGCCACGGCGGCGATACCGGCCCCGGGCGTCGCCTACGGCGCCGGGTTCTGGGATGCCACCGCAGAGGTCTTCGCCATGGGCTTCATGAGCCAGATCCCCATGGTCCCCGGGCTGCCCACCGTCGGCCAGACCGACCTTTCGCTGACCCCGCTGGCTGCCGGCACGCCGTTGAAGCTCGTGTTCACCAAGGCTGCCATGCAGCGCGTCGACATGATCGCGATGCTCGCCGACCCCGACGCTCTGGTGACGGTCGTCCCGGCCGATCCCGCCGCACTCACCGCGGCGACGAGCTTCACGGTGTACGCGTCGGTCGCCGACCCCGTGCAGTCGGCGAGCGGCGACTCGGGTGCAGCCTTCGGCCTCATCATCGACTGCTCGAGCCTCGCCGCCCGTGACTATCAGGGCAGCATCTTCGTGACCGACATGCACTGGCTCGACATCCAGCCGCCGTCCGCCACGGCCACCGGCGTCGCCGGCCTCAGCGCCAGCGGCGTCAACGGGGTGGAGGCGACCTTCGACGGCATCTTCGCGCCCGCCTTCCTGGCTACCATGGGCATCACCGACCCCACTCAGGTGCAGGGGTACGTGGACGTCACGGCCACGACCGGCTGGGCCAATGCCACCTTCACGCAGCTCGGGGTCGGCGACGAGGCCGGCAACCCGTGGCCGGCCGGCTCCTACAAGTACCGCCTCACGAACAGCACCTGGTCGACGCACAACATCATGTTCGGGCGCCGGGCGCTGGCGCTGCCGGCGAAGGCCGTGGGCGTCTCGCCCAAAGGCCTCATCACCGGCACGCGGCCGACCTTCAAGTGGAAGCGCGTCGCCACGGCCAAGACGTACGAGGTCCGCGTCTACCGGGGCACCCGGCTGCTGCTCAGGAAGACGGGAGCCACGGCGCTCTACTGGCGGGCCAGCAGGGCCCTGCCGCGCGGCGTGTACCTCACCTGGAAGGTCCGCGGCAGCAACGCCACCGGCCTCGGCTCGTTCAGCACGGCGCTGAAGTTCAAGATCCGCTGAAGCGACGGGGGGCGCGGCGTCGCGACGCCGCGCCCCCGGCAGTCAAAGACCGGCGGCGCCCAGATCGTGCGCCATGGCGTGGTACTTCTCGTGGACGCCGGCGCCCGTCTCCTCGCGCTCGACGCGCTCGAACTCGGCCGCCAGCGCAGCCTTGGCGGCGCCGTCCAGCACGCGCTCGGCGAGGGGGAAGAGCACCCGGTTCTCCTTGTCGATGTGGGCCCGCAGCAGCGCCGCGTAACCCTCCAGGCCATCGGCGACGCTGAGCGCGGCGAAGGGGTCGCCCGTGCCCGCCTCCGGGAGCGCCTCGCTGATGGCGCGCACGTGGAGGCGGGCCTGCGCGTGCTCCGCGAGCATCACGCGGACGGGCTCTCCGGCCACCGGCGCCGTCGCCCGCAGGAGCGGGAAGAGCACCTTCTCCTCCTTGTTATGGTGGCAGCCGTCGGTGAACTCACGCGTGAACTCCACCATCCGGGCCACGGCTTCGGCGTGGATCTGTCTGCCGGCGCGGATGTGGGCGGCCTCGCGCTCCATGGCGCCCACGACCACGAGCACCACCTCGTGCTCGTGGGTCAACTCGGCAGTCGGCGTCAGCTCCTCATGCGTCCCGCTCATCGCGCTCCCCTTTCCTCGTCCCGGCCTTGGGCCGGCCCTCGCGGAGCCTTCGGCGGTGCCCCGCTGCCGTGGGTGCTCCACTTGCGCTACCTACCCCGAGGCTCTTCTTGCGCTACCTACCCCGGGGCGCGCTCCGGGATTCTTGACGGCCGTCAAGCGACTCCGGCCGGGCGGTGTGGCGGGCAGGCCGCAGCGGCCACCGATCGCCTGCGGGCTCCCCGCCGAGGTCAACGCCGATCGGCCTGCTCTGTGATGTTTGGTGCGTGAATGGGCACTATTCACTTGTCGTCTTATGACGCACTCTTAGGGAACTTCAGCGACCGCAAGGAGCTGTCACATGGATCGTCGTTCACCCATCGGCGTCGGCTGGCCGACCTTCTCGGCCGTCGCGCTCATCATCGGGGGCGTGTTCGCGCTCATCTCCGGCCTCATGGCCGTCTATCAGTCGTCGTTCTTCGCCCAGAATGCCGTGTTCGCGTTCAGCGACCTCAACACGTGGGGCTGGATCGTGTTCGGGCTCGGCAGCGCGGGCATCATCTCCGGCCTCGCCGTGCTCACCGGTCGCGAGTCGGCCCGCTGGCTGGGCATCACCGTCGCCGCACTCGGAGCGCTGGGGCAGCTGTTGTTCGCCCAGGCCTACCCGCTGTGGTCGTTGATGATCATGGCTGTCGACTTCCTCGTCGTGTACGGGTTGGTCGTCTACGGCGTGAGTGAGCGCATCGCGAGCGCGTCGAGCTCGCTCGGCGAGTCCCGCGAGGTGCGCGGCACGGCCGGCGTCAGCGACGTCAACGAAAGGACGCGCCGCGCGGCGTAGCCCGCCGTGGCGTGAGCCGGCGCCCCGGCGGAACGGCCGCCAGGCCGCGCCGGGGCGCGGGCGCCGGGGGTGGCGAAGACCATCCCCGGCGCCTTGCCGTACGGCGCGGCGGAAGAATCGGGTGACCGGGTGGGGCCGCTCTCGTCGCCGCGTCCCGGCGACCCCGCGCCGCCGCGGCCCCCGCGTCCCTGCGCGGCCGTCCGTGCCGGCTTCTCGTCCGGCTGGGTATCCTGAGGTCATGCGAGATGGAGACCCGAGCAGCGGTCCGCGGACCAGCCCTCGCGGTGGTCCTCCGGCCGGCGGGCTGACCTACCACCAGGTCCTCGCCGCTGGCCGCGAGGCGCACCGGCGCAGCGAGAATGACGAGTTCGTCTACCTGCCACCCGGCATCACGTTCTGGCGCTCGCTGCGCCCCGGCGGGCCGAGCACCTACTCCTGCTCGCTGCCCGTCAAGGACCGCACGCTGCCCGGCGACGGTTGGCAACACGCCCAGCCCTGCGACTGCCCGTACTGCCGGCCGGCGCCCTGAGCAGGGCACGCGCGGCCCCGCCCGGCGGAGCCTTGCGCGCCCGCCGCCGGGGTCAGCCGAGCGTGACGCAGACGATGCCCGCGAACACCAAGGCGGCCGCCCCCAGCTGCAGCGGGCTGAGGCGCTCGTGCAGCAGGACCCTCGCCCACACGATGGTGATGGCCGGGTTCAGCCACCCGAGCACCGCGACGAGACTGAGGTAGCCGAAGGTCGTCGCCGCGGTGAACGAAAGGTTGGCGGCCGCGATGAGAAGGCCGATCAGTACCAGCACCGGGACGGCGCCTCGCCGGAACCGTATGGCCGGCCGCATGGCGCCGGCCGCGGCGGCGAGCGTCAGCAGAGCCGCGGTGCGCGTAGCGGCGACCGTCCAGTACGGGTCGGCGCGGCCGCCGTAGTCGAGGCAGACGAGGAAGAGGCCGAAGGCGATGGCCGCGGCCACGGCGGCGACGATCCCGGCGCCGTCCATATGGCGCGGCGTCCCGGCGCTCTCGCGGCTCCGCCGCGAGATCAGCATGATGCCGGCGACGGTGAGTGCCACGCCGAGCGCCTGCAGCGGGCTGGGGCGTTCGCCTGCGGCGACGCCCCACAGCACAGGCACGAGAGCGGCGCCGGCGATGATCGGCGAGACCACGCTCATGTCGGCGAGCGCCAGGGCCCGGTACTGCAGCAGGACGCCGAGCCCGCCGACGGCGCCTCCCGCGAGGGGCGGGGCGAGCGCGCTCCACGACGGCCGCGTGGGTGCCAGGGCGAGCAGCAGGGCGATCAGGGCCAGCGACGCGACGAGTTGGCCGGCGAGGGCTGCGGTCCAGGGCGTCGAGCGGCGCGCCTGTACGCCGGCGAGGAAGTCGGAGGTGCCCCAGGCCAGGCTTGCGAGGAGCGCGAGGGTCGCGGCCAGCACGGCGGGTCAGGCCTGTGCCGGCCTGAGCGAGAGTGCGCGCCGAGTTCGCGGTGTCCGTGGCGAGGTGGTCATGCCTGCGGCCGGATGCTACCACGGGCTGTTCTGCTAGACTCCAGCGGCCAACAGCCCCCGCCAAGGTACGCGGGCGCGCAAGCGAAAGGACCGGTCCCCGCATGACCCTCCACGTCACTCTTCCCGACGGCTCCCCCCTCGAGCTCGACGACGGCGCCACCGTGCGCGACGCGGCGGCGGCCATCGGCCCGCGGCTGGCGAAGGCCGCCATCGCGGGCCGCGTCACCGCCGCCGCCGACCCGGGCGTCACCCTGCTGGTCGACGCCGCCGAGCCCCTTCACGACGGCGATCGCCTCGACATCGTCACGCTCAAAGGCGACGACCCCGACGCCGTCGACGTCCAGCGCCACTCCGCCTCGCACGTCATGGCGCAGGCCATCCTGCACCTCTTTCCGGGCGCCACCTACGCCATCGGGCCGACCATCGAGAACGGCTTCTACTACGACTTCAAGCTCCCGGAGCCCATCGCCGAGGCCGACCTCACCCGCATCGAGAAGGAGATGGCCCGGGTCGTGAGCCAGAACCTCCCGGTGCAGCGCTACGTGCTCCCGGTCGACGAGGCGCTGGCCGTGTTCGGGGCCGGCGCGCCCGGTACGGGCCCCTCCGGCCTGCCCATCGGCCTCGGCCAGCCCTTCAAGGTCGAGCTCATCCAGGACCTCGTCGCGGCCGCCGCGGCCGAGGGTGCCGAGGTGCCCGCGATCAGCGTCTACCGCCAGGGCGACTTCGTCGACCTCTGCCGCGGGCCGCACCTGCCCAGCACCGGCAAGCTCGGGGCCGGCACGTTCAAGCTCACCAGCCTCGCCGGCGCCTACTGGCGCGGCGACGAGAAGAACCCGATGCTCACCCGCGTCTACGGCACCGCCTTCGCCACCAAAGAGGAGCTGGCGGGGTACCTCGCTGCTCTCGAGTTGGCCGGCCAGCGCGACCACCGCCGCCTCGGCCGGGACCTCGACCTGTTCAGCTTCCACGACGAGGGCCCGGGCTTCCCCTTCTTCCACCCCAAAGGCATGCGCCTCTGGAACGCGATGGTGGACTACTGGCGGGGCGAGCACGTGCGCGCCGGCTACGAGGAGATCAGCACGCCGGTGATCCTGCGTCGCGAGCTCTGGGAGCGCAGCGGCCACTGGGACAACTACAAGGACAACATGTACTTCACCGAGATCGACGAGCAGCCCTACGCGGTGAAGCCCATGAACTGCCCCGGCGGCCTGCTCGTCTACAAGAGCCGCCGGCGCAGCTACCGGGACCTGCCGCTACGCATGGCCGAGCTCGGCCGCGTGCATCGCCACGAGATGAGCGGCGTCCTGCACGGCCTCTTTCGGGTGCGGTACTTCACCCAGGACGACGCGCACATCTACTGCACCCCGGAGCAGCTCGAGGACGAGGTCCGGGGCGTGCTCCACTTCATGCTCCACATCTACGCGGCCTTCGGCTTCAGCGACGTCAAGATCGAGCTCAGCACGCGGCCCGAGAAGAGCATCGGCAGCGACGAGGTGTGGGCGCGCGCCGAGGGCGTCCTGGCCGCGGTGCTCGACAGCGAGACGCGGCCAGCGCCCGGCGCCGACCCGGCCGACCAGCCTGGCGAACGTCAACCGCTGAGCTATCAATTGAACCCCGGCGACGGCGCCTTTTACGGCCCCAAGATCGACTTCCACATCCGCGACGTCATGGGCCGCACCTGGCAGTGCGGCACCATCCAGGTGGATTTCGCCATGCCCGAGCGCCTCGACATCACGTACACGGGGGCCGACAACGAAGAGCACCGGCCGGTCATGATCCACCGCGCCTTGCTGGGCAGCATCGAGCGCTTCATGGGCATCCTGCTCGAGCACTACGGCGGCAACCTGCCCACCTGGCTGGCGCCGCAGCAGGCGCTGGTGCTGCCGATCGCCGACCGGCATGCGGAGTACGCGGCCGGCGTCGTGCGCCGGCTCCGCGAGGCCGGCGCCGCGGCCTCGATGGACCTCCGCGTCGACCGCGACGATCGCGGCGAGAGCGTGGGCAAGAGGATCCGCGACGCGCAGCTGCAGAAGGTGCCGTACATCCTCGTGGTCGGCGACCGCGAGCAGGAGAGCGGCGCGGTCGGGGTGCGCGAGCGCGGCGAGGACAAGGGCCCGCGGCCGCTCGCAGAGTTCGCCGCCCACCTCATCGGCGAGGTCCGCGAGCGGCGCCTGCCGTCCTCGGGCTGAGCCGCGAGGGAGGCCTCAGCGTCGAGGGGGAGTGCCCGCCCGCCGGCGTCGAGAGCCTGGGCTGCGGCACCGGCCTCTACGAGCTGGCCGCCGCCGGCCTTCGCACCGATGTCTCCGGCGGCTGCTGGAAGCCGCTGCTGGGTGAGGGGGCCGAGCTCGGCGAGGGGATGGTCCGCCTCGAGCTGCTCGGCTGCAGGGAGTGCCGCCGCTCCCCACGCGCGGCTGACGCGATCGTCAGGCAAGCCGCGGCCCCGCGGCAGGCAGTACTGCCCATCCGCGCCTCACTCTCGCTGCAAAATACAACGAGAGTGAGGCGCCGGAAAGGGTCACAATGCCGGCGGCCGGCGCCGGGCTCCACGCTGCTCGCATTGTCGTCGTGACCAGCTCTGGTCACAGCGTGACCAACGGTCACGGTAACGGTAGCCGAGCCCGGTCGTCGCTCTCGAGGCGATCCACCTGGCGACGGCCTTGCAGGTGCGTGGGCGCCGGCCTGCTGATCTTGTTTTCGCGACGCACGATCGTCAGCAGGGTCGCGCCGCGCTCGCGCTCGGCTTCGAGGTCATTGGCCTGTAGCCACGCCGCCGCGAGGCGAGCCGCGCACCGGACTTCGCGGTCGTCGAAGCAGGCGGGTAGTCTTCCCGAATCGCGGGTAACTCAACGGTCGAGTCAGTCCTCGACTCATGGGGCCTCGATGAGCAGCCACTGCACCGCGGAAGACGTGACGCCGCCCGCCGCCTCGACATCGCCATGTCGAGGCTCATGGGTCGCCGTCTTGCGGGCGACCGGGATCGGCGTGCCCGAGATGCTCGCGCTGGCCGCGGCCGTGCCCGACGCCGACCGCCAGACAGTCGGCTGCCACCTCGACGAGCCCGTCGCCATCCTCGAGTGCCCGGCCGCGGGAGCGCGCCGGCGATGACCAAGGAGCACCTCATGTCCCACGAACTCACCATCGAGCAGCGTTTCGGGCGGTTGCGCCTCTGGAACGTCGGTGTCGGCCTCGTCCTTGCCGCCGAGGCCGTCGCCATCGCCCTCCTGACCAACGGCTTCACGCTACCGGTGACTGCGACCTACATGAGCGGCCCGCCCGGCACGCCAGCCGAGCTCACGCACCTCTTCGACCTGCCGCTCGGCTGGGGCGTATTCGCCTTCGTCGCCATCTCGGCCGCGGCGCTCTTCATCATCGCCTCGCCGGGCGTCTTCGGCTGGTACACGCGCAACCTCCAGCAGGACCGCAACTACGGACGCTGGATCGAGTACTTCTTCAGCTCCAGCATCATGATCGTGCTCATCAGCATGATCACCGGGGTGGGCGACGTGGCGGCGCTGCTGGCGATCTTCGGCGTCAACGCGAGCATGATCCTCTTCGGGCTGCTCATGGAGAAGTACGAGACGCCGGGGCGGCCGAACTGGCTGAGCTTCCTGTTCGGCTGCTTCGCCGGCATCATCCCGTGGGTCATCGTCGCCCTGTATGTGTGGAGCCCCGGGCTCGACGGGCCGGCGCCACCGAGCTTCGTCTACGGCATCGTGATCAGCCTGTTCATCTTCTTCAACGTGTTCGCCCTCAACATGTGGCTGCAGTACCACAAGGTCGGCAAGTGGCGTGACTACCTGTTCGGCGAGAAGGCCTACATCATCCTCAGCCTGACGGGGAAGTCGCTGCTCGCCTGGTGGGTGTTCTCGGCGGTGCTCGCGAGCTGAGGGCGTCGCGTTCAGCTCGCGAGCACCGCCGATGGCGACGGCCGCAAAGGCCGCCGGCGCTCCGCGCCGGCGCTCTTCGCTTCGTGAGATACTGCCGGCATGCCAGCCGTCAGTGCCGGACTGCTGCTCTACCGTTGGGCCACCGACGCCGAGGCCGCGCGCCCCGGCGCCGGCGCGCGGCGTCTCGAGGTCCTGCTCGTGCACCCCGGCGGCCCATACTGGGCCAGGAAGGATGCCGGCGCCTGGAGCATCCCCAAAGGCGAGGCTGAGCCGGGCGAGCTGGGCGAGGTGCCGGCCACCGTGACCGCCGCCAAGCTGCGCAACCGTGCCGCCGGCGTCGACCTCCTGGCCGTGGCCCTGCGCGAGGTCAGGGAGGAGACGGGGCTGGAGCCCGCAGGGCCCTTCCAGCCCCTCGGCGGCGTCAAGGCGCACCACCACAAGCTCGTCTTCGCCTGGGCCGTCGAGCATGACTGCGACCCTGAGGCCATCGTGAGCGAGGCGTTCACGATGGAATGGCCGCCTCGCTCCGGGCAGACGCGGCACTTCCCCGAGGTGGACCGCGCCGCCTGGTTCACGCTGCCGGCGGCGCGGGAGGCCGTCGTCCCGGCGCAGCGGAGGTTCGTCGACGACCTCGAGATCCTCGTGGGCGCCGGGCCGCGGCGGGAGGCGCCGTGACGGCGGCCATCCGGACGGAGGGTCTGACCAAGAGCTACGGCCGGCACCGCGGCATCGTCGGGCTCGGCCTCGAGGTCGAGGCCGGCCACGTCTTCGGCTTCCTCGGGCCCAACGGGGCCGGCAAGACGACGACCATCCGGGTGCTGCTCGACCTCATCCGCCCGACCTCGGGCCGGGCGCTGGTGCTGGGGCTGGACAGCCGCCGCGACGCCCTGGCGATCCGGCGCCGCTGCGGGTACCTGCCCGGCGAGCTGAACCTCTACGGCCGGCTCACCGGCGAGGAGACGCTGCGCTACTTCGCCAACCTGCGCGGCGGGGTCGATCCGGGGCACGTCCGGAGGCTCCGCGAGCGCCTCGATTTCGACCCCGGCAAGAAGGTGGCCGAGCTCTCCACGGGCAACCGCCGCAAGCTCGGCCTCATCCAGGCGTTCATGCATCGGCCGGAGCTGATCGTGCTCGACGAGCCCACGGTCGGCCTCGACCCGCTCGTCCAGCACGAGTTCTACCACCTCGTCGAGGAGGCCTGCGACGCGGGGCAGACGGTGTTCCTCTCGTCGCACGTGCTCCCCGAGGTGCAGCGCGTCTGCGAACAGGTGGCCTTCATCCGCGAGGGCGAGCTCGTGGCCGTCGAAGACGTGGCCGAGCTCACCGGGCGCGCGGTCCGTGAGATCGAGGTGACGTTCGCCGCGCCGGTGCCTGTCGCGGCGTTCGCCGGCGTCCCCGGCGTCACCGCGCTGTCGGCGGACGGAGCAGGCGCCGGCGGGCCTGCGGCCTCCGGCGCCCTCAGCCTCCGCCTCACCGTCGCCGGCCCGCTCGACGCGGTCGTCAAGCGGCTGGCCGAGTTCCAGGTGGTCACGCTCACGAGCCGCGAGCCGGACCTGGAGGACGTGTTCCTCGCATTCTACGGCGAGCGCGTGGGCCACGCCGCCGCTGAAGGCGCCGGGCGGCTCGCCTCCGGGGAGGCCGGCGATGCTCCGTAATCCCTTCATCAAGAGCCTGCGTGACCAGGCGCGCGGGCTGCTCATCTGGTCCCTGAGCATCGCCGCCTACGTCGCTCTCCTCATCGCGGTGTACCCGAGCATCGCGAAGAGCGCCGATGAGCTGCAGGGCTACATGGACAACCTGCCGGAGGCGTTCCGCAAAGCCTTTCTCGGGGCCGGCGGCGACTTCACCTCGCCGGCGGGCTACATCAACACCGAGCTGTTCTCGTGGCTGGGGCCGATCGTCTTCATCGCCTACGGCATCGGTGCGGCCAACCGCGCGCTCGCCGGGGAGGAGGAGGACGGCACCCTGGGCCTGCTGCTCGCCTACCCGCTGACGCGCCGCCGCCTCGTCCTGCAGCGGTTCGCGGCGATGGCGGCCAGCATCGGCGCCCTGGGCACGGCCTTCTGGCTGGTGCTCGTCCTGGCGACGCGGCTCGCCAGTATGGACGTCGGCGCCGCGGACCTCGGCCAGGCGCTGCTCCAGTTCACGCTCCTCGGCCTGGCGCTGGGCAGCGTCACCCTGGCGGTCGGCGGCGCCACCGGGCGCAAGGCGCTGAGCATCGCCGCCGGCGCCGGGGTGGGCACCGGCATGTACCTGCTCAACACGCTGGGGCAGGTCAACGACACCATCGAGCCCTTCAGGGTCCTCTCGCTCTTCTACTACACCGGGGGCACCACGCCGCTCGGCCAGGGCCTCGCTGCCGGGCACGTGGCGGTACTGCTCGGCGCCAGCGCCGCGCTGCTGACCGCCACCCTGGTACTGTTCGAGCGCCGCGATCTGCGCGCCTGACGCGGCGCCTTGCGGCGGCCAGTCGACGCCCGCGGTGGCGTCGTGTATACTGGCCGGCGCCATCAAGCGGGAGCTTGCGAGCCCCCCACCCTGCGCCCGTCGCTGGCCGACAGGGTCCATCACGAGAAAGGAGATCGTGAGGGTTCGCCGTCGGCGAGCCTTTTTCCGTATATGGGCAGACCATTTTCTCCGAGAGATAGATACCTGCGCGACCGCGCCAACGAGGTGCAGATCCGCATCAACGACGGCATCACCGTCCCGCAGGTCCGGCTCATCGATGAAAAGGGCGAGCAGCTCGGCATCAAGCCGATCCGCTTCGCCCAGGAGTACGCCGCCGAGCACAGCCTCGACCTCGTCGAGGTCGCCGCGCAGGCGGATCCGCCGGTGTGCCGGGTGATGAACTACAGCAAGTATCGCTACGAGCTCGAGCTCAAGGCGAAGCAGGCGCGCAAGCACCAGAGCCAGATCGTGATCAAGGAGATCAAGTTCCGGCCCAAGGTGGGCGTGCACGACTACGAGACCAAGAAGGGCCACGTGCTGCGCTTCCTGCAGCACAAGGACAAGGTCAAGGTCACGATCATGTTCCGCGGCCGTGAGATGGTCCATCCGGAGCGCGGCGAGCAACTGCTCCTGCGTCTGGCCGAAGATGTCAAGGAGTTCGGCGTCATCGAGTCCATGCCGCTGCAAGACGGGCGCAACATGGTCATGATGCTGGCGCCGGTCAAGTAGTGGGAGGGAGGTGCGTATGCCGAAGATGAAGACCCACAGCGCGTCCAAGAAGCGCTTCCGCCTCACGGGCACGGGCAAGCTGGTCCGCCGCCACGGGATGAAGAGCCACCTCCTGGAGCACAAGTCTGCCAAGCGCAAGCGGGGATTCCGCAAGGTGTACGACGTCAGTCAGGCCGATTCCAAGGGGATCAAGCGCCTGTTGGGGCTCCGCTGAGCCCACGATAGTCCCAAGGAGTACGGACCATGTCTCGAGTCAAACGCAGCGTCGCCGCGCGTAAGAAGCGCCGTAAGGTGCTCGAGCAGGCGAAGGGCTACCGCGCCACCAAGAACTCCAGTTACAAGCGCGCCAAGGAGCAGGTGCAGCGCAGCGGCCAGTACGCCTACCGCGACCGCCGGGTGCGCAAGCGCGAGTTTCGCAAGTTGTGGATCATCCGCATCAACGCGGGGGCCCGTGAGAACGGCCTCTCGTACAACCAGTTCATGCACGGGCTGCAGCTGGCGCAGGTCGAGCTCGACCGCAAGATCCTCGCCGAGCTCGCCGTGAGCGACCCGACGTACTTCGCCTCGCTCGTCTCCCAGGCGCGCGAGGCGCTTGAAGCGGCCTGAGCCGGGCGAGCCGCTTGGGGTTTTAGGAGAAACACTCTCCAGCCCGCAGAACGCCCTCGTCAAGCGAGCGGCGTCGTTACGGCAGCGCAAGTTCCGCGAGCGAGAAGGCGCCTTCCTGGTGGAGGGCGCCGATCTCGTTGTGGCCGGGCTCGCCGCGGGGCACCGCCCGCAGATGGTGTTCGTGCGCGCCGAGCGCGCCCAGGAGTTGACCGCGGCGCTCGGCCTGGCGGTGCGGGCGGCCGGCGGCCCCGGCGCCGCGGCGCCGGGGCCGACCGTGTACCCGGTCAGCGAGCGTGTGGCCGCCAGGCTCGGCACGCTCGAGTCGCCGGCCGACGTCCTGGCGGTGTTCGCGCTGCCGGCGCGCCGCCCCCTGAACGAAGTGCTCGATGCGGCTGCCGGCCCGCTCGTCGTCTACGCCGACGGCATCGCCGACCCGGGCAACATGGGGACGCTGCTGCGCGCGGCGGTGGCCTTCGGCGCCGCCGCCCTGGCCACCGCCCCCGGCTCCACCGACCTGTACGGGCCGAAGACGCTGCGCGCCAGCGTGGGCGCCGTCTTCGGCTTGCCCCTGCTGCCCGACGTGGAGCTCGGCGTCCTCGTGCAGCAGCTCCACATCGCCCACGTCTACGGCCTCGCCGCCCACGAGGGCCTGCCGCTGGCCGAGGCCGGGCTCGAGCGGCCGGCCGTGCTCGTCGTCGGCGCCGAGCGCCCCGGGCTCTCGCCGCAGGCTCTGGCCCACGTCACGCAGCTCGTCACGATCCCGCTGGCGCCGCGCGTGGCCAGGGTCATAGAGTCGCTCAACGCCGGCGTGGCCGGCGCCATCGCCCTCTACGAACTGACGCGGCTCCCCGCCGCCACCTCCGCGCCCGCCGCCCCGCCGGCCGGCGCCGACCACTGAAGGAGACGAGATGGACGACCGGCAGCTCGCAGAGCTCAGCGCCGCGCACCCGCTTCTGGCGGCGCTGCGCGCCGAAGCCATTGCGGCCGTCGCCGCCGCGCCCGCAGCCGCGGCGCTCGAGGACGTGCGCGTGCGCTTCCTCGGCCGCAAGAGCCAGCTCACCGAGATCCTGCGCTCCATCTCCACCCTCACGGCCGAGCAGCGGCCGGTGGTCGGCAAGCTCGGCAACGTCGTCCGCCTCGAGCTCGAGGGGCTCGTCGAGCAGCGCCTGGCCGAGCTCAAGAAGGCCGCCCTGAGCGCCTCGCTGGCCGGCGAGCGGATCGACGTCACGCTCCCCGGCCAGCCCTTCCCGGCCGGTCACGAGCACCTCATCAGCCAGACGATGCGTGAGGTCGAGGACATCTTCCTCGGCCTCGGCTATCAGATCGCCGAGGGCCCCGAGGTCGAGCTCGACTACTACAACTTCACGGCTCTCAATACGCCGCCCAGCCACCCGGCGCGCTCGGCCCACGACACCTTCTGGGTGCAGGAGCCGCGCGAGACGATGCCCGAGGCCGTGGTGGACGCCGACCGCGGCGTGCTCCTGCGCACCCACACCTCGCCCGTCCAGGTGCGCGTCATGGAGCAGCAGCAGCCGCCCGTGTACGTGGTCTGCCTCGGCAAGGTGTACCGGCGCGACTCGGACGCCACGCACACGCCGATGTTCCACCAGGTCGAGGGGCTGGTGGTCGACGAGGGCATCACGCTCGCCGACCTCAAGGGCACCGTGCACCACTTCACGCAGGAGTTCTTCGGCGGCGAGCGCGCCATCCGCGTGCGGCCGCACTTCTTCCCGTTCACCGAGCCGAGCATCGAGGTGGATGTGAGCTGCGAGCTCTGCGGCGGCAAGGGCTGCCGCTCCTGCAAGCACGCCGGCTGGCTCGAGATCATGGGCGCCGGGATGGTCGACCCGGACGTCTGCGGCTTTGTCGGCTACGACCCGGAGAAGGTCTCCGGCTTCGCGTTCGGCATGGGGGTCGAGCGCATGGCGATGCTCAAGCACGGCATCCCCGACCTGCGCCAGTTCTACGACAACGACGTCCGCTTCCTGCGGCAGTTCTGAGAGGGGGCGGCGGCGATGAGAGTACCGTTCAGCTGGCTCACGGAGTACGTGGCCTACGAGGGGAGCGTCGAGGAGCTCGCCGAGCTGCTCACGATGTCCGGCACCGAGGTGGAGGGCATCGACTGGGTCGGCGCCCCGCGCGCCCCGGAGAACCTGGCGCGCTTCGTGGTCGGCCGCGTCCTCACCCGCGAGCGCCATCCCAACGCGGACAAGCTCAGCCTCTGCACCGTCGAGGTGGGGGAGGCCAACGGCGGCGTGAGGCAGATCGTCTGCGGCGCCAGCAACTTCGCGGCCGGCGACACGGTGGCCGTGTCGCTCAGCGGCGCCACCCTGGAGAACGGCCTCAAGCTCAAGAAGGCCAGCCTGCGCGGCGTCGAGAGCGACGGCATGATGATGAGCGAGCAGGAGCTCGGTTACGAGGAGAAGAGCCCGGGCATCGTCGTGCTCCCGGGCGACTGGGTGGTCGGCGGGCCGCTGCAGGACTACCTGCCGGTGAGCGAGGCCGTGCTCGAGCTGGAGCTCACCTCCAACCGGCCGGACTGCTTCAGCGTGTACGGCATCGCCCGCGAGGTCGCGGCGGCGGCGGGCGTGGCGCTCGCGCCGCCGCCCACCGCCGGCCCGGCGGTGCTGGGCGGCGCTCCCGCGGCGGAGGCGCTCGGGGTCGAGATCGCCGCCCCCGACCTCTGCCCGCGCTACGCCGCGCGGGTCATCCACGGCGTGACCGTGGGCGCCTCGCCGCCCTGGCTCAAGGCGCGCCTCACGCACGCCGGCATGCGGCCGATCAGCAATGTCGTCGACGTGACCAACTACGTGATGATTGGCTGGGGCCAGCCGCTGCACGCCTTCGACGCGGGCAAGATCGAAGGCGCCAAGCTCATCGCCCGGCGAGCCACGCCCGGCGAGAAGATCGTCACGCTCGATGAGGTGGAACGCACCCTGGACGGCGAGATGCTCGTGATCGCCGACGTCGCGCGCCCGCTGGTGATCGCCGGCGTCTTCGGCGCGGTCGACGCCGAGGTCGACGACGCGACGACCGACCTGGTGCTCGAGGCGGCCAACTTCAGCGGCCCGAGCATCCTGCGCACCGAGCTGCACACCGGCATCCGCAGCGAGGCCAGCAACCGTTTCGAGAAGGGGCTGGACGCGAACCTTGTGCCCGGAGGGCTCGACTTCGCTTCTCGGCTCTTCGCCGAGCTCTGCGGCGGCACCGTGGCGCCGGGCGTCGTCGACGCCGGCGGCGTGCCTGCGGCGCCGCCGCGGCTGCGCTACCGGCCGGCGGCGTGCGACAACCTGCTCGGCTACGCCGTCCCGGCGGAGGAGCAGTCCGCGATCCTGCGCCGCCTCGAGTGCGCGGTCGATGAGGCCGGGGCGCCCGCCGCCGCATCGTCATCTGAGGCCGGGGCGCCCCCCGCCGTCGAACCCGCTTCGTCGTCCGTGGTGTGGACGGTCACCCCGCCGAGCTTCCGCCCCGACCTGGCGCGGGAGGTCGACCTCGTGGAGGAGGTCGGGCGCATCGCCGGCTACGGCCGCTCGCCCGAGACCCTGCCGCGGCACACCACGTACGGCGCCCTGACGCTGCCGCAGCAGGTGCGCCGCGCCGTGCGCCGCGCCCTCGCCGGCTGCGGCCTCGACGAGGCCATCACCTACAGTTTCATCGCCCCCGACGCGCTGGCGCCGCTCGGCCTCCCCGATGGTGACGTGCGCCTCGACCCCGTGCGCCTCAGCAACCCGATGAGCGTGGAGCAATCAGTGATGCGCACGATGCTCCTCCCGGGGCTGATCGCCGCCGTGCGTGAGAACCTCGACCATCTCAACGAGCCACCCAACCTGTTCGAGCTCGGCAAGGTCTACCTGTGGGACGAGCAGACGAGTCCGGCGCCGGCGCACGCCGCAGAACCCGGCGCCGTACTGCCGCACGAGCCCGAGGCCCTGGCCGTGGTGCTCAGCGGGCCGCTGCAGGCCGAGAGCTGGACGGGCGCCGCTCGGCCCACCGACTTCTCCACCCTTAAGGGCATCGTGGAGGCGGCGCTCGGGGCCCTGCGCCTGCAGGGCGAGTACGCGCCGCTCGGCGAGGCCGCGACGCACTTCCCCTACCTGCATCCCGGCAAGGCGGCGCTCGTCGCCGTGCCCGGCCCTGGCGGCGTGGGCGCGCTCGGCCTGTTGCGCCCCGACGTGGCGGCCGCCTACGGCGTCGAGGATCGCGAGCTCTACGTGGCGGCGCTCAACCTCGACCGGCTGGCGGCCGTGGCGCTGCCTACGGCGGCCTTCGCGGACCTCGGCGCCTACCCGCCCGCTTCCCAGGACCTCGCCGTGGTGATCGCCCGCGAGGTCCCGGCTGCGGCCGTGCTCGATCAGGCGCGGCGCGCCGGCGGCAAGCTGGTGCGCACCGTGGACGTCTTCGACGTGTACGAGGGCGACCAGGTGCCGGCCGGCAAGCGCTCGCTGGCCCTGCGTGTGGTCATGCGCTCGCCGGAGCGCACCCTGAGCGAGAAGGACATCGCCGGCGTGCGCGCCAAGGTCCTCAAGGCGCTCGAGCGGGAGTTCGGCGCGACCTTGCGCTGAGCGGCGCCGGCGATCGTCATCGTCACCCGGCGCGAGGCCGCTCCGCACGCCCGCGCGGTACCACCGAGCGCAGCCCGCGCGTGAGTCGTAGCGAGCGCGCTCGACGACACACGGCGCTTCCGTGAGGCGTCCTCATCCTGCCGATGACACCTGAGCGGCTCTCACACTCTGCCTCCGCCGACCGTCCGTGCTCCACAAGGGGGCGCGGCGTTCGCAGCCCGCTGGACGGCCCATGAGCGTCTTCTGCAGACTGAGTTTCACCACCATTCCGCGCCACGCCCGACCGGCCTTTCCCCTCGAGACGCAGGGCTTTCCCCACATCCGTCCGCATAGGTGGTAGGGTCTTCTGCAGAAGGAAGCAGTCTGCTTCACGGCTCTACGCCGACTGCATACTCATTGTTGGGTGGACGTTTGCCGGTAGGTCTGGCGTCGACGCCTGAGGCTGGGCTATCGTAGAGGGGTCGCAAGGAGGCGCAATCATGCGTTCGTACAACTTCGTCGTCGAGCGTGACCCCGACACCAATCTGCTGGTCGGCTACGTGCCGGGCTGGCCCGGCGCTCACAGCCAAGGCGTCGACATCGACGAACTGCAGCAGAACCTGCGCGAGGTCATCGAGATGCTGCTCGAGGACGGCGAGCCGGCGCTAGAGTCCGAGTTCGTCGACGTGCGCACTATTCAGGTCGCCTGACGTCCAGTGGGCAGCCTGCCGGTCCTCAGGCCGCGGCAGGTCGTCGCCCTCCTCGAGGCGCACGGCTTCGTGGAGGTCCGGCAGCGCGGCTCGCACAAACAGTTCCGGCATCCCGACGGCCGCACGACGACGGTGCCCTTCCACGCCGGTCGCGACGTCTCGCCCGCTCTGCTGCGCAAGATCGCCGCCGACATCCACCTGACCGTCGACGAGTTCCTTGAGGCGCGATGATCGCGCCACCCAACAAGCGCATCGAGCAGAACGCCAGAGGGTCTGCCGCATGGCGGCAGGTCAGCCGCGTCTGCTTATCCGCAGCACGTTGATATGAGATGGCTTGTCAACGCCCCCGCTCCTACGGCGTCCTCCCCGGCCCAAGGAACGCTGCGAGCAGGCGGCACATGGGTTCGGCGTTCGACCATGCTGATATCCGCGGATCGGGACCG
>JBAZPK010000008.1:0-34772 GCA_041648235.1 Thermoleophilia bacterium | reverse complement strand
GCCCGCACGATCCGCACATGGCTCGAAGCGAACGGTGGTCGGCCAGCCCATCGCCGCCGCGCGATCGCCGATCCGGTGGGCGCGCCCACCCTGCGCTGACTTGAACCCAATGAGATGCGAGGGCGGGCAGAGGCAAGACGGAGCGACCGCGCCAAGTCAACACAACGCAGACATTTCACGTGTCCCCTGCTTGGCCATCTTGTCCAAAGCGGCGGCTGTTGACAGAGAGGCCGTGCGGGGCAGAGAAGCGTGACGGATTTCACAGCGTTTCTTCTGTAACGAACTACGCGGTCGTGAAGACGCCAGACGGGGGGTCGGCGTGGTATCCAGGAAGACCGTATCGCGCATCAGCCGCTACCGGCGGCTGCTCTCGGCGTTGCACGACGACGGCGTCGAGAGCATCTACTCTCACCAGCTCGCCCGCCACGCCGTGGTCGGCGCCGCCCAGGTGCGCCGCGACCTCATGGTGATCGGCTACTCCGGCAGCCCCAACAAGGGCTACGACGTCGCGGCCTGCATCGACAGCATCAGCAGCTTCCTCGATGGGGCAGCCCGCCAGGACGTCGCGCTCGTCGGCGTCGGCAACCTCGGCCACGCCGTGCTCTCCCACTTCGCCGGCAAGAGCCCGTCCGTGGCCATCGTCGCCGCGTTCGACGTCGACCCCGGGCTCATCGACACCGTCGTGCACGGCTGCCGCTGCTTCTCAGTCACGCACATGGAGAGCCTCGTCCGCGACCTCGGCATCGAGATCGCCGTCCTCACCGTCCCCGGGCCGCGCGCCCAGGAGGCGGCCGACACTCTCGTGCGCGCCGGGGTGAGGAGCCTCATCAGCTTCGCTCCGGTGGCCCTCCACCTCCCCGACGACATCTTCGTCGAGTACATGGACATCACGGCGGCGCTCGAATCGGCCGCCTACTTCGCCCGCCCCGGGGCCCGCGCCGGGGCCCAGGCGGCCGCCGACAGCGCCATGGAGCCCATGGTCAAGGAACTGGAATCCCTGCTCTCGAGGTCGCACATGAAGCTCGAAGACCTGGCCCGCGACATCGGGGCCCGCATCGTCACGCCCGGCAAGGCGGGCGGCACCGAGGTCGCCCGGATCTACGCCGGCGACCGCGTCAGCGACCTGCTCAACGAGGCCTCGGACAAGACGCTCCTCGTGAGTAACCTCGCCAGCGTCCAGATGCTGCGCGTCGCCGAGCTCATGGACGTGCCCGGCATCTGCTTCGTGAGCGGCGTGCAGCCGGACGACGAGATGGTCCGGCTGGCGACCGAGAACGACACCCTCATGATGGTGTCGCCGGCCGGGGTCTTCGAGACCTGCGGGCTCATCTACCGGTTCCTGGGCGGAGAGAAGCTCGGCTAGCGCATGGAGCTCCTCGCCTACGATATCCGGGGTAAGGATTACAACGACGCCGGCGCGGCCTCCCGCGACCTCAAACAACACCTCAAGCGCATCGGCGCCGAGAGCGACGCCGTCCGCCGCGCCATGATCGCCGCCTACGAGGCCGAGATGAACGTCGTCATCCACGCCGACGGCGGCCGCCTCGAGGCCACGGTGAGCGAGGGCCAGCTCGACGTCGACGTGCTCGACCACGGGCCCGGGATCGCCGACGTCCCCGCGGCGATGCGCGAGGGCTTCTCCACGGCGTCGTCCGAGGCGCGGGCGCTCGGCTTCGGCGCCGGCATGGGGCTGCCCAACATCGCCCGCAATAGCGACCGCCTGCGCGTCACCTCGTCGGTCGGCGCCGGCACCCAGGTGAGCTTCTCCGTCAGGCTGCGGCCGGAGGCCACCGACCAGGGAGCGCGGCCCTCGTCGCTGGGCATCGCTGCCGAGCTCTGCCGCGACTGCCGGCACTGCCTCGCCGCCTGCCCCACGGCGGCGATCCGCGTCCGCGACGGGCGGCCCGCCGTACTGCACCACCTCTGCATCGAATGCACCGCCTGCATCGGCGCCTGCGCGCCGCGAGCGCTCACCCTGCACGACGCCCCCGGCCGCCTCGACGGCGGCGTGCTGGCCGTGCCGCCGGCGCTCCTGGCCGGCTTCGGCGACCACGCCGCGGAGACGGTGCGTGAGGAACTCCGCGGCCTGGGCTTCGACGAGGTCGTCTCGGCCCACGGCTACGAGGATGCTCTGCGGCAACGGGTCCTCGAGCTGGCCGCGGCGGAGGACGCAGCGCTGCCCCTGATCGCCCCGGCGTGCCCCGCGGTGGTGAACCTCATCGAGGTCAGGTTCCCCTCCCTGGCACGCCATCTGGCGCCGCTCGCCTCCCCGTGGGAGGCGCTGCAGCGTGACCTCGGGGCAGGGGACGTGACCTCTGTCGTCTCCTGCCCCAGCCAGCGCACGGCGCTGCTCGCGCAGCAGCCGACGGCCCAGCGCCGCACCGTCACGGTGCGCCTCGTGCGCGAGGCCGTGCTGCCGCGGCTGGCGGCGCGCGGCCGCGGCGAGGCGTCGACGACGACTACGACTTCCTCGAGATCAACCGGATCATCCTCGAGGGCGCCGGCTACCGCGTGGCGACGGCCACCAACCCGGCCGAGGCCACCACGAAGATCGCCGCCGAGGTCCCCGCGCTGGTCATCACCGACCTCATGATGACCAGCGTCGACGCCGGCTTCGCCTTCTCGGCTCAGCTCAAAGACGACCCCCGCACGCAGGACGTGCCGATCATCATCTCCACCTCGGTCAGCAGCCAGCTCGGGCTCGACTTCCACCCCGAATCGGAGGCCGACCTCGTCAAGATGCGCGTCGACGCCTACTTCGACAAGCCTATCGACGCTCCGGCCCTGCTGACCAAGGTCAGCGAGCTCCTCGGTCGGGCCGGTTGACGCCGGCCGCCGCGGATCCCAGATGAACGAGGATCGCGTGCCGAACCTCCCCCTCGTCACCACCATCCGCGAGAAGTGCCGCACGTGCTACACGTGCGTGCGCGAATGCCCCGCCAAGGCCATCCAGATCCTGGACGGCCAGGCGAGCGTCATCCAGACGCGCTGCATCGGCTGCGGCAACTGCGTCACCGTCTGCAGCCAGAACGCGAAACAGGTGCTGAGCGGCATCGAGGACACCGAGCGCCTGCTGGCCGGGAGCGCCCCGGTCGCCGCGATCGTGGCCCCCAGCTACCCCGCCGAGTTCACCGAGACCGACACCTCCGGGCTCGTCGCGGCGCTCCGCGAGATCGGCTTCGTCTCGGTCCACGAGGTGGCCTTCGGCGCCGATCTCGTGGCCGCCGAGTACGCCCGCCTGCTCGCCGAGGGCGACGAGCGGTGGGTGTCCACGTCCTGCCCGGCCGTGGTCAGCTACGTGCGCAAGTACCATCCGGACCTGCTCGAGAGCCTGGCCCCCATCGTCTCGCCGATGATCGCCACGGCGCGCGCCCTGCACGCCGAGAACGGCCACCGCCGCAAGCTGGTCTTCGTCGGCCCCTGCATCGCCAAGAAGGGTGAGGCCCGCTACGAGCAGTTCGAGGGCGAGGTGGAGGCGACGCTCACCTACGTGGAGTTCCGCGCCATGCTGGCGGCCCGCGGGGTCGAGCTCCCGGCGCCCGGCGGGGACGACGACTTCGACCCACCCCGCGGCAGCCTGGGCGCCCTCTTCCCCATCAGCCGCGGCCTGTTGCAGGCGGCCGAACTCAACGAAGACCTCCTCAGCGGCGACATCGTGAGCGCCGACGGGCGCAGCAACCTGGCCGACGCCGTCACCGAGTTCGAGGACGGCGACACCGAGGCGCGGCTCCTCGACATCCTCTGCTGCGAAGGCTGCATCATGGGCGCCGGCTTCAGCTGCGAGGCACCGGTCTTCAAGCGGCGGGCCGACGTCAGCCGCGAGACGCGGCTCCGCCAGGTCTCGTTCGACCACGCCGCCTGGGAGGCCGCGATGGCGGCCCACGCCGGTCTCGACCTGAGCCGCACGTACGCCGCGTACGACCAGCGCTTCGACGACATGCCTGGCGCCGACGAGCTGCGCGAGATCCTCGCCCGCATGAACAAGACCACCCCCGAGGACGAGCTCGATTGCGGCGCCTGCGGTTACGAGAGCTGTCGCGATCACGCCGTGGCGATCTGGCAGGGCCTCGCCGAGGTCGAGATGTGCCTCCCGTACTCGGTCGAACAGCTGCGCAGGACCATCGACGAGCTCCAGGAGTCCCACCGCTCGCTGGAGAGCACCAAGGAGGCCCTGGTCAAGAGCGAGAGGCTCGCCAGCATGGGCCAGCTCGCGGCGGGCATCGCTCACGAGGTCAACAACCCGCTCGGCATCCTGCTGCTGCACGCCAACCTGCTGCTCGAGGGCTGCGAGAACGACCCCGCGGTCGCCGGCGACGTGAAGCTCATCGTCGCCCAGGCCAACCGCTGCAAGAAGATCATCAGCGGGCTGCTCAACTTCGCCCGCCAGAGCCGGGTCGTCCGGCAGCCCACCGACCTCGCGGCCCTCGTCAACGAGGTGCTGCGCACCCTCCCGGTCGACGACGGCATCGACATCCACGTCGACGACCGGCTCGGCGACCCCGTCGCCGAGCTCGACGCCGACCAGATCGTGCAGGTGCTCACGAACCTGCTCACCAACGCTCAGCACGCGATGCCCGCCGGCGGCCGGATCGACGTCACGGTCGACGGCACCGAGGAGAGCGTCATGATCATCGTCGCCGATACCGGCACCGGGATCGCCGACGAGCACCTCGACAAGCTGTTCAGCCCCTTCTTCACCACCAAGCAGGTGGGCAAGGGCACGGGCCTCGGCCTCGCCGTGAGCCACGGTATCGTCAAGATGCACCGGGGCCAGATCTCGGTGGAGTCCAACGCCGATGCCGCCAGGGGCCCCACGGGCACGACCTTCACCATCGTGCTACCACGTTTCGAGACCGAGACCATGGCGCCGGCGAGCCTGCAGGAGATCACGGAGGGCTGAAGGATGGATCAGGCTGAGCACGGCCCGAGAGAGGCGCTGATGGATCCGCAGCAGGTCATCCTGCAGGTCGTCATGGTCGACGACGAGGAGGCCCTCTGCCTCGGCGTGCGGCGCATCATCGAGAAGTACCGGGTCCACGTGAGCGACGTGCTCGTCGACGCCACCTACTCCTTCCGCTACTTCACGAGCGGCGAGCAGTTTCTCGCCCACCTCGCCGAGGGGGGAGGCGTCGACCTCCTGCTGCTCGACCTCAGGCTTCCCGGCGTCGGGGGCATGGACGTGCTCGACGCGCTCAGCAGCCAGGGCCGCGAGGTCCTCACCATCATGATCACGGCCTACGCGACCTTCGAGACCGCGGTCAAGGCCACCAAGCTGGGCGCCTACGACTTCCTCGCCAAGCCGTTCACGCCCGACGAGCTGCGCTACGCCCTGCGCAAGGCCACGAGCCAGCTCATCCTCAGCAAGCAGGCGCGCAAGCTCGCGGAGGAGAAGCGCCAGGTGCGCTTCAACTTCATCAGCGTGCTGGCGCACGAGCTCAAGGCGCCGCTCAACGCCGTGGAAGGGTACCTCAACATCCTCCGCACCACGGAGGCCGACCAGAACCTCCAGATGGTCGAGCGCAGCATCGTGCGCGTCGACGGCATGAAGAAGCTGATCGGCGACCTCCTCGACCTCACGCGCATCGAGTCGGGCCAGCGGGAGCGCACGGTCAAACGGCTCGATCTGCGCCAGCTCGCCAAGGGGTCGATGGAGCTGCTCGCGATCGACGCCGAGCGCCGCGGCATCGGCCTGCGCCTCGACGGCGACCCCGAGGTCGAGCTCCTCGCCGACCCGGGCGAGATCGAGATCGTCTTCAACAACCTCGTGTCCAACGCGGTGAAATACAACCGCGACGGGGGCAGCGTCACCGTCACCCTGCGCCGCAAGGGCGACGCGGTGCGCGTCGCCGTCGCCGACACCGGCATCGGCCTGACGCCCGAGGAGGCCGGCAAGCTCTTCAACGAGTTCACCCGCATCAAGAACGAGCACACCGTGAAGATCCTCGGCAGCGGCCTCGGGCTATCGACGGTGCGCAAGATCGCCGACATGTACGAGGGCGAGGCCGCGGTGCACAGCGAGCCGGGCGTCGGCAGCACGTTCACCGTCACGCTCCACGACGCCTCGCCGGGCGCCCCAGCCGGCGGTGCCACGCGGGCGGCGCCGGCCGTCGCGGCGCCGCCCGCCTGACCCCCAGAAGGCTCGCCGCCGAAGTTGTTCGTGACGGCTTGCACAAGCGTTCGCTTTGCGTTACAACATTCACAGCGCTGAGGCCTCGAAGTGAATGGTGTGGAGTGAGCGGCCAAGCAGCGATCGTCTCTTCTCGCCCGCCCTGCCGGCGCCAGCCGGCGATCTCAGCGCGCGGGCGGACGAGAGGCGGCCGTGGCCGTTCAGGCGTCCCGGAGGGTGACGCCAAGGGGAATGGCAAGCGCGAGAAAGGGAGTATGTGGTGTCGAAGATCCTGATCGTTGACGACGACCCGGACATCATCGAAGCCGGGCGCCTGGTCCTCGAGCGTGAGGGTTACCAGGTGGAGTGCGCGGCCAACCGCGCCGAGGGCATGCGGCAGCTCGACGACCTCAAGCCCGACCTGCTCATCCTCGACATCATGATGGAAGAGCCCGACGACGGGCTGCGCATGGCGCGCGACATCCGCAAGGGCGGCAACACCGTGCCCATCATCATGCTCACGAGTGTGAACGCCACCATGGGCCTCAACATCGACAAGGACGAGGAGATGGTGCCGGTCGACGAGTTCCAGCCCAAGCCCGTGGACCCGCAGACGCTCATCGCCAAGGTCAGGACGCTGCTCGCGTAAGGAAGGACGCCAATGCTCGTCACACAGCAAGAGCAGCTCCGCGCCGACGTCACGGCCCTCGTGGACAGGCTGGGCCCGGGCCGGAGCTCGCTCGTACCTATTCTTCAGAAAGTCAAGACCCAGTATCACGGCATCGATACGGACGCCATGCAGATCGTCGCCGACCTGCTCGACATCCACCCCGTGGAGGTCTACAGCGTCGCGACCTTCTACGCCTTCCTCAACCCCACGGCGCAAGGCGAGTTCGTGCTGCGCCTCTGCCGCACGATCTCGTGCGAGCTGGCGGGGAAGGAAGCCATCGCCCGCCAGCTCGAGACCGAGCTCGGCATCGCCTTCGGCGTGACCAGCGAGGACGGCCGCTTCACGCTCGAATGGGCCAACTGCATGGGCATGTGCGACCAAGGCCCGGCCCTGCTCGTCAACGACCGCGTCTACACGCGCGTCACTCCGGAGACGGTGCGCGAGATCGCCGCGGAATGCCGGGCCGCCTACAGCGGCATCGCATCCGAACGTAAGGAGGGGTACCTCGTATGAGCATCCAGACGCAGGGCAACACCCTCACCTTCGCCTCCATCGACGGCGACGCCGGTCTTAAGGCCGCGCTCGCCATGACGCGCCCAGACATCATCGACACCGTCTCCGACTCGGGCATGAAGGGCCGCGGCGGCGCCGGGTTCCCCACCGCCCTCAAGTGGAACTTCGCCGGCTCGGAGAAGGGCGACGTCAAGTTCATCATCTGCAACGCCGACGAGGGCGAGCCGGGCACCTTCAAGGACCGGGTCATCCTCAGCGAGTTCCCCGACCTGGTGTTCGCCGGCATGACGATCGCCGCCCGCGCCGTCGGCGCGACCATGGGCATCGTGTACCTGCGCGGCGAGTACACGTACCTGCGATCGCACCTCAACGCGGTCATCAAGCGGCGCCGCGCCGCCGGCCTGCTCGGCGACGACGTCGGCGGCGTCAAGGGCTTCGACTTCGACATCATCGTCGGCCTCGGAGCCGGCGCCTACGTGTGCGGCGAGGAGACGGCCCTCATCGAGAGCCTCGAGGGCTTCCGCGGCGAGCCGCGCAACCGGCCGCCCTTCCCCGTGGTCGCCGGGTTCCGCTACGCGCCGACCGTGGTCAACAACGTCGAGACGCTCGCCTCGGCGGCCTGCATCTTCGCCAAGGGCATCGACTGGTTCAAGAGCTTCGGCACCGACCGCTCGAGCGGCTTCAAGCTGTTCAGCGTCTCGGGCGACTGCGCCAAGCCCGGCGTCTACGAGTTCCCCTTCGGGATCACCGTGGCCGAACTGCTCAAGGAGGTCGGCGGCGAGGCCGCCAAGGCGGTCCAGATCGGCGGCGCCTCCGGGACCTGCGTGCCGCAGGCGCAGTTCGCCCGCCGGATGGCCTTCGAGGACATCCCCACCGGCGGCTCGGTGATCGTCTTCGGCCCGCAGCGCGACATGCTGGCCGTAGCCGAGAACTTCCTCGACTTCTTCGTCGACGAGTCCTGCGGCCAGTGCACGCCCTGCCGCGTCGGCAACGCCAGGATGCTGGCGGCGGCCGAGCAGCTGAAGCGGGGGACCTGCTCGGCCGAGCACCTCGCCGACATGCGCGAGCTGAGCGCCACCATGCAGGTCGCCTCCAAGTGCGGCCTCGGCCAGACCAGCTCCAACGCCTTCATGTCCATCCTGGAGCACTTTGGCGACGAGATCATCGGCCGCCCCGTCCAGGCCGAGAGCGCGAGGAGCTGACCATGACCGAGAACATGCGCAACGTAGAAAAGGCCCCGCGCATCCCCCCCAGCCAGCTCGGCAGCAGGGTCCCGGTGGCCGACAACCCCGAGGCCATCGGGGCGCTCGTCGCGGTGACCATCGACGGGATCGAGACCCGGGTGCCGTTCGGCATGACGATCCTCGACGCCGCCCGCACCGTGGGCGTCGAGATCCCCACGCTCTGCAACCACCCCGACCTCAAGGTCGCCGGCGTGTGCCGCATGTGCGTCGTCGACATCGAAGGGCAGCGCACCCTGCAGGCCGCCTGCGTCTACCCGATCACCAACTCGCTCACGGTGAATACGCACACGCGCAAGGTCCGTAAGGCCCGGCGCCATGTGCTGCAGCTGCTGCTCAGCGAGCACTACGGCGAGTGCTACAGCTGCGTCCGGAACGGCAACTGCGAGCTGCAGTCGCTGGCCGAGGAATACGGCATCGACAGCTTCACCTTCGGCCATCCCGAGGAGCCGGCGTTCGAAGCCGACACCTCAAGCTACTCCGTGATGCGCGACATGAACAAGTGCATCCGCTGCCGGCGCTGCGTGCGCACCTGCATCGACCTCCAGGAAGTCGGCGTGCTCGAGGCGGTCAACCGCAGCAACAAGACGATCATCGCCACCTTCGAGGACATGCCGCTGGGCGACGTCGTCTGCATCAACTGCGGGCAGTGCGTGAACCGCTGCCCCACGGGCGCCCTGTACGCCAGGGACGAGACCGACGCCGTGTGGGCGGCCATCGACGACCCCGACAAGCACGTGGTCATCCAGACCGCCCCAGCGCCGCGTTCGGCGATGGGCGAGCTGTTCGGCCTCGAGCCCGGTACGGCGGTCACGTTTGAGATGAACACCGCCCTGCGCCGCGCCGGCTTCGACCGTGTCTTCGACACCAACTTCACCGCCGACCTCACGATCATCGAGGAGGGCACCGAGCTCATCAAGCGCCTCTACGGTGCCCTCGTGCAGGGCGACCAGAGCGTGGCCCTGCCGCAGTTCACGAGCTGCTCGCCGGGCTGGGTCAAGTACCTCGAGCACTTCTATCCTGAGTACCTGCCCAACGCCTCCTCGGCCAAGAGCCCGCAGCAGATGTTCGGGGCGCTCATCAAGACCTACTACGCCGAGAAGCTCGGGGTCGACCCCTCGAAGATCGTGAGCTGCGCCCTGATGCCTTGCTCGGCGAAGAAATTCGAGTGCAACCGCCCCGAGATGCACGACTCCGGCTTCAAGGACGTCGATTTCGGGCTGACGACGCGCGAGCTCGGCAAGATGTTCAAGGAGGCCGGGCTGCACGTGCCGAGCCTGCCCAAGAGCGACTTCGACGACCCCTTCGGCACCGCCACCGGCTCCGGCGTCATCTTCGGCGCCACCGGCGGCGTCATGGAGAGCGCCCTGCGGACGGTCATCGAGCTCGTCACGGGCGAGAAGGTCGAAAGCATCTACGACCACGGCGACATCATCGCGGTACGCGGCTTCGAAGGCGTGCGCTACGCCGAGATCACGATCCCCAAGGTCGGCCCGGTGCCCGAGATCCTCGCTCACCTGGTGCCGGATTGGGAGTGGCTCAACGGCGTCACCGTCAAGGTGGCCGTCGCGCACGGCACCGCCAACGCTAAGAAGGTCATGGAAGACATCAAGGCGGGCGGCAAGTTCAGCGAGTGCCACTTCATCGAGTTCATGGCCTGCCCGGGCGGCTGCCTGGGCGGCGGCGGTCAGCCCATCCCGACCAACGCCGACATCCGTGCCGCGCGCGCCAAGGCCATCTACAGCGAAGACAAGGCCTACGACGTTCGTAAGTCCTACGAGAATCCGGCCGTGGCCATGACGTACGCCGAGTTTCTGACGGACGGCCCCTGCGGCCACAAGAGCCACGAGCTGCTGCACACCGGCTACACGGCGCGCGGCAAGTACATCCCGCAGAAGTAGCACGGCCACGTATGGCCGCGGCGGCGGGGTGCCCTGCGAGCGCCCCGCCGCCGCATCGCGTAGACTGGCTGTGGGCACGCAGGCCGAGCTCGCCGGGCAGATGCCCGGCCGATCTCGGCACGACGCCTGGCCATCACCGTCGGACGACCGAGGGTCATGAGCAACGACAAGCAGCCGACGCCCTCCGGCGTCAGGTACATCGACCCGTTCCGCGACGCGCGCGCGCTCACTCCGATCGGCGCCGAGGAGCGCACACTCCTGCGCCAGGTCAACCAGAAGGTCGCCGCCCGGCCGTCGCTGCGCGCCATCGTCGACTACCTCTTCGAGCGCACCCAGGCCCTCATCCCCTGCGACCGCCTCGGCCTCGCATTCGTCGATGAAGCCGGCGTCCGCGTCACCAGCTACTACAACCGCGCCTCGTACGAACATCTGCTCATCGACAAGGACTACTCCGAGGCGCTGAACGGCAGCTCGCTCGAGGCGGTCCTCGAGACAGGGCAGCCGCGTATCATCGACGACCTCGAGGCCTACCTCGTCGAGCACCCGCGGAGCCGCTCGACGCGGCTTCTCGTCAAAGAGGGCGTGCGCTCCAGCCTCACCTGCCCGCTCAGCGTCGAGGGCCGCATCGTCGGCTTCGTCTTTCGCAGCTCGCGGCAGGCGCACACCTACCGCACGCGCCACATCGAGCTCCAGATGGCGATCACCGAACGGCTCAGCCAGGCCGTCGAGAAGGCGTGGCGCATCGAGCAGCTCGAGGAGGCCAACCACGCCTATACGCAGATGCTCGGTTTCGTGAGCCATGAGCTCAAGAGCCCCGTCGCGTCCATGGTCACCGACGCCCAGATCCTCGCCCAGGGGTATCTCGGCGAGCTCACGCCCGAGCAGAAGACCAAGGTGGAGAGCATGGCCCGCAAAGGGCAGTACCTGCTCACCTTGGTACGCGAGTACCTCGACCTCGCGCGCGTCGAGGGCGGCGAGCTGCTGATCGAGCCACACTCACGCGTCGACGTCACCGCCGAGGTCATCGGCGAAGCCGTCGAGCTCGTGCGGCCCCAGGTCGACGCGCACGGCATGGCCCTCGCCGTCGACCTCCCGCCGGGGCCCGCTCCACTCGTCTGCTGCGACGCGACCCTGCTGCGCATCGTCCTCGTGAACCTGCTCGACAACGCGGTGAAATACGGCAACGAGGGCGGCGAGATCCGCGTCGGCCTCAAGGTCACCGAGACGCGGGCCGACCGCCCGGAGAAGCTCCAGATCAGCGTCTACAACGAAGGCCCGGGTTTCAGCGCGGGGCAGCGCAACCTGCTCTTCCGCCGCTTCTCGCGCCTCGACGACCCCGCGCTCAAGACTCGGCGCGGCACCGGCGTCGGCCTCTACAACGCCTGGCGCGTCGTGCAGCTCCACAAAGGGCACATCTCCGCGGAGTCCAAGCAGGGCGAGTGGGCCAAGTTCAGTTTCGAGATCCCGGCGCTGCCGGATTGCCCGGTGCAGCCGAGCGCAGGACGAGGGAGCGACACATGAGTCGGGTGGCGGAGACAGGCAGCTTCATCGACGCGCGAACGATCGACGAGGCGTTGCGCTCGGCAGCCGCCAAGGACGCCGGCCGCGTGCGCGAGGTGCTCGCCAAGGCACGCGAGCTCAACGGCCTCGAGATGGACGAGGTCGCGGTGCTCAGCTCCGTGAGCGACCCGGAGCTGCTGCGCGAGCTGTTCGACGCCGCGCGCGACGTCAAGGACGCGATCTACGGCGCCCGGCTCGTCCTGTTCGCGCCCCTGTACATCAGCAACCTCTGCGACAACGACTGCCTGTACTGCGCCTTCCGGGTGCGCAACAAGGATCTCAAGCGCCGGGCGCTCACGCAGGCGGAGATCCGCCACGAGGTCGAGCTGCTCGTCGACCAGGGCCATAAGCGCATCCTCCTCGTGGCAGGAGAGTCCTACCCGCAACAGGGTTTCGGGTACGTGCTCGACGCCATCGCCACCATCTACTCGGTCAAGCGCGGCAACGGCGAGATCCGCCGCGTCAATGTCAACGTGGCACCGCTCTCCGTGGACGACTTCAAGGCCCTCAAGGGCAGCGGGATCGGCACCTTCCAGCTCTTCCAGGAGACGTACCATCGCGACACCTATGCCGCGGTCCACGTGGGCGGCAGGAAGAAGGATTACGACTGGCGGGTCACCGGGATGCACCGCGCCATGGAGGCCGGCATCGACGACGTCGGCATCGGCGTGCTCTTCGGCCTCTTCGACTGGCGCTTCGAGATCCTCGCCCTGCTGCAGCACATCCGCGAGCTCGAGCGCGCCTTCGGCGTAGGGCCCCACACCATCAGCATGCCGCGCCTCGAGCCCGCCCTCGGCTCGGACATGGCGAGCGAACCGCCGCAGCCGGTGAGCGACGTCGACTTCCGCAAGATCGTCGCCATCCTGCGGCTCGCCGTCCCGTACACGGGCATGATCATGAGCACCCGCGAGACGGCCAACATCCGCCGCGAGACCTTCGCCCTCGGCGTCAGCCAGATCTCCGCCGGCAGCCGTACCAACCCCGGCGGCTACGAGGAGGACGAGAAGTTCGACACGGCCCAGTTCCAGCTCGGCGACCACCGCTCCCTGGACGAGGTCATCCGCGACGTCGCCGGGCTCGGCTACGTGCCCTCGTTCTGCACCGCCTGCTACCGCCTGGGCCGCACCGGCAAGGACTTCATGGACCTCGCCAAGCCCGGCGAAATCAAGCATCACTGTGACCCGAACGCCCTGAGCACGTTCCTCGAGTACCTGCTCGACTACGGGAGCGAGGCGACCACGGCGATCGGTGAGGAGCTCATCACGCGCACGGTCGCCGCGATGGACCCGGTGCGCGCCGCGCACACCGAAAAGATGCTCACCCAGGTGCGCAACGGCAGCCGCGACGTGCTCTGCTGACGCGCGAGCCGGCGAGCACCGATCACACACGGACGGAGGGGCGCCACATGAACGACGACCACATCATCCTCGGCATCCACATCACCGACCGCCTGCAGCACGCCGTCGACGTCCAGAAGGTGTTCACCGAGTACGGCTGCAACATCAAGACGCGCGTCGGCCTGCACGACGTGGACGCCGACGCCTGCTCGCCGAGCGGCATCGTCCTCATCGAGTTCTTCGGCAGCGATGCGGCTGCCACGGCGATGGCCGACAAGCTCAATGCCATCGAGGGCGTCCACGTCCAGAAGATGGTGTTCGGGCACTGACGGACCCCACCCTCACGACCGGCCGGCGACGATGAGCGGCGACGTGCGCGTCGAACGCGACCTGCTCGGTGAGGTGCCCGTGCCGGCGGCCAGCCTGCACGGGGCGCACACCGAGCGGGCCCTGGAGAACTTCCCGCTCGCCGGCCGCCCGGTGCACCTCGAGCTGGCCCGCGCCTACGGGCTCGTCAAGCTCGCCTGCGCGCGCACCAACCGCACCCTCGGCGCCTGGGCCGGCGACGACCCCAAGGCCGACGCGATCGAGCGCGCCTGCCGCGAGCTCGCCGACGGCCTGCTCGACGAGCACATCGTCGTCGACCGCCTGCAGGGCGGCGCCGGGACGAGCACCAACATGAACGTCAACGAGGTGATCGCCAACCGCGCCCTGCGTCTCCTCGGCGAGCCGCTCGGCGCGTATGACCGCGTCTCGCCCCTGGACGACGTGAACCTCCACCAGAGCACCAACGACACCTTCCCCACGGCCCTGCGCCTGGCGGCGATCACGCTGCTGCACGCGCTTGAGGAGCATGTGGTCACCCTGCAGGAGGCCTTCCAGCGCAAGGAGCAGGAGTTCGCCCACGTCGTCAAGGTCGGCCGTACCCAGTACCAGGATGCGGTGCTCACCACCCTGGGGCGGGAGATGGGCGCCTACGCCGAGGCGCTCAACCGCGACCGCTGGCGCATCTACAAGTGCGAGGAGCGGCTCCGCGTGGTGAACCTCGGCGGAACCGCCATCGGCACCGGCTTCGCCGCGCCCCGGCAGTACATCTTCCGCGTCGTCGACGCGCTGCGGGAGCTCAGCGGCATCGGCTTCGCGCGCGCCGAGAACCTCACCGAGGCGACGCAGAACGCCGACGTGTTCGTCGAGGTGTCGGGCATCCTCAAGGCGCACGCCATGAACCTGCTCAAGATCTGCGGCGACCTGCGCCTCCTGAGCTCCGGGCCGGAGGCCGGGCTGGGCGAGATCCGGCTGCCGCGGCGGCAGGCCGGCTCGAGCATCATGCCCGGCAAGGTCAACCCGGTGATCCCCGAGGCCGTGAGCCAGGCGGCGCTGCTGGTGGCGGGCCACGACACCACCATCGCCACCGCCGTCGGCCTCGGCAGCCTGGAGCTCAACGCCTTTCTGCCGCTGATCGCCGCCTGCCTTCTGGAGAGCCTGTCGCTGCTCGCCCGCGGCTGCGAGATCCTGCGGCGCTACTGCGTCGAGGGGCTCGAGGCCGACGAGGAGCGCTGCGCCGCGCACGTGCACGCCTCCAGCGCCGCGGCCACGGCCCTGGTGCCTGAGATCGGCTACGAAGCCGCCTGCACCCTCGTCCAGAAGGCCGAGCGCCGGGGAGCGACGATCCGCGAGGTCGTCGTCGCCCAGGGCCTGCTCACCGGCGAGCAGTACGACGAGCTGCTGGCCCCCGAGGCGGTATGCCGCCTCGGCCACCCCCAGGCGCTCGGCCGCGCCGTGGAGGATTGACCGTGGGCCTGACCGATACGCCCCGCGGCATGCGGCTGCACATCGGGATCTTCGGGCGCCGCAACGTCGGCAAGAGCAGCCTGCTCAACGCCATCACGCGGCAGGACGTGAGCATCGTCAGCGACTTCGCCGGCACCACCACCGACCCGGTGGAGAAGCCGATGGAGCTCCTGCCCCTCGGCCCCGTGCTGTTCATCGACACCGCCGGCATCGACGACGTGGGCGCCCTCGGCGAGCTGCGCGCGAAGCGGACCCTGCGGGTCTTCGACCGCACCGACCTCGGCGTGCTGGTCACCGAGTCGGGCGCCTGGGGTGAGTACGAGGACGGCATCCTCGACGAGCTCATCGAGCGCCGGGCGCCGGTGGTCGTCGTCTTCAACAAGGCCGACCTGAACGAACGCCCGGCGCCGGTGAAACGCCTGCAAGACCTCAAGATCACGCCGGTGCTCACCACCGCCAGCGAGAGCCGCGGCGTGCTCGATTTCCGCCAGGCGCTGCTCGACAACGCCCCGCCCGACTTCATCGACAACCCCACCATCCTCGGCGACCTGGTCAACTCGGGGGACCTCGCGGTGCTCGTGGTGCCGATCGACAAGGAGGCGCCGCGCGGGCGGCTGATCCTGCCGCAGGTGCAGAGCATCCGCGACCTCATGGATTCGGACGCCATGGCGCTCGTCGTCAAGGAGCGCGAGCTCAAGAACGCCATCGACCGGCTCAAGCGGCCGCCCAGGCTGGTGGTCACCGACTCGCAGGCTTTCCTCAAGGTGGCCGCCGACACGCCGCCCGACGTCCCCATGACCAGCTTCAGCATCCTCTTCAGCCGCTTCAAGGGCGATCTGACCAGCCAGGTGGAGGGCACCCTCGCCGTGGACGACCTCAAGAGCGGCGCCCGGGTCCTCATCGCCGAGGCCTGCAGCCACCACCCCATCGCCGAGGACATCGGGCGCGTCAAGATCCCCCGCTGGCTCACCCAGTACGTGGGCGGCAAGCTCGACATCCACCATATGCAGGGGCACGACTTCCCCGACGACCTGTCGGGCTGGGACCTCGTGATCCACTGCGGCGCCTGCAGCTTCAACCGCCGGGCCATGCTGGGCCGCATCCTTCGCTGCCGGCAGAGCGGCGTGCCGATCACCAACTACGGCCTCGTGATCGCCTTCAGCCTGGGGATCTTCGAGCGCGCCCTGCAGCCGTTCCCCGCCGCGCTCGAGACCCTGCGGGCGGCGCGGGCGCGGCGGGCCGGGCACACACCGGCGGAGCCGGTGACCGCCGGCCTGCCCGCCGACCTCGCAGTCGACGAGCTCTGCTGAAAGGCATCGGCAGGCGCGGCGAGCGCGGTAGCCAGCCCGGCCCTCATCCGGTAGAATCCGTCTCCGCGTCGGGGTGTGGCTCAGCTTGGTAGAGCGCTCGGTTCGGGACCGAGAGGTCGGCGGTTCAAATCCGCCCACCCCGACCATCTGCCCTCCGTGCTCCACGCCGCTCTCACGCGCTCGTCCCGCTGAGCCCCGCCGGGCGACGGTTCGGCTGCCGCGGCGCCGTGCGGCACGAAACGTGGCCGGCACGGCTCTCCGGCCGACGCTGGCAGTCAGCCGCGGCCCAGCAGACGATCGAACCTCGCCGGGTCGTACCCCTTGACCACCCGGCCGCCGATGCGGACGAAGGGGAACCCGTCGGCCCCCTCAGCGCGCATCTCGGCGGCGATCTTGCCCTGGAGCTCCGGCCCCACCGTGTCGTACTCGATGACGAACGCGTCGATGCCGCGCTCCTTGAAGTAGGCCTTGGCTCTGCGGCTCCAGCCGCAGGTCGTCAGTGAGTAGATGGTGACGGGTGGCGCCTTCATGGCGGGCACCTCCGTGAGCTCGACGCAACTGTGCCGTTAGTAGTATGCCCGCCGCCACCGCGCCTCACGCGCGGGTGCGGCGCCGCCAGGCCTACGCTAGGGGCACGAGGCGCGGCTCAGGCCGCCCGGCCGTCACCGTCACGAGCGCCGCGCTGCGCGGCTGGGCGAAGCGCGCTCGCCCGGCGGATCCGGGGTTCAGGAAGAGGGTCTCCGCACGCCACTCCACTGCCGCCACGTGGCTATGGCCGCTGATCACGAGGTCGAAGCCCTCGGCTACGGGGTCGTGGCGGCCCATCAGGCTCTGCCCGATGTGGCAGACGAGGATGCGCATCCCCACGGCTTCGACCTCCGCCTCCCAGGGCAGCTGATCCCCGAAGCCGGGCAGATCGGTGTTGCCGGCCACGGCGGTGAGCGGCGCCAGGCCGCGCAGCCGAGCGATGATGCTCAGGGTGCCGACGTCGCCGGCGTGCACGATGTGCGCCGCGCCGGCGAACAGGCGGTCCAGGGCCGGGTCGTAGTAGCCGTGGGTGTCACTCACCACACCGATGATGGGGTCGCCGAGCATGTGTGTAGGATACACAGGGCGGGCCGCCCGGCGGGCGGCCCTGCCTCCCCGAGCCAAGGAGGGCACGCCATGAAGGGTCTGGCCGGCAAGCGCGTGGTGGTCACCGGAGGCACGAGCGGCATCGGCGCGGCCACCGCCGCCCGTTTTCGCGAGGAGGGCTGCGAGGTCGTGGTCCTGGCGCGGCGCTCGGAGCCGGGCGTGCTCAGCTGCGACGTCGGCGACCGCGAGCAGGTCGACGCGGCGTTCGAGCGCATCGGCGGCGTGGATGTGGTGGTCAACAACGCCGGCATCAGCGTCCGCAGCCCGGCCGCCGATATCGGCGCCGACCAGTGGGAACAGGTGCTGCGCACCAACCTCAGTGGCGCCTTCTGGGTGGCCCAGGCGGCCGCCCGGCGCATGCTCATGAGCGGCGGCGGGGTGATCCTCAACACGGCCTCCACCAACGCCCTCGTGGGCTACCGCTACTACGCCGACTACAACGCGACCAAGGCCGGGGTGGTGGCCCTCACAAAGTCGCTGGCGCTCGAGTGGGCGCCCACGGTGCGCGTCAACGCCGTCTGCCCCGGCTACGTGCTCACGCCCATGCAGGAGGCCGAGTACACGCCCGAGATGCTGGCCGAAGTGAACCGCCGGATCCCCCTCGGGCGGCACGCGACGCCCGAGGAGCTGGCCGGCCTCTTCGCCTACCTGGCCTCGGACGAGGCGGCCTATTTCACCGGCTCCGTGATCGTCATGGATGGCGGCGAGACGGCCGGCAGCATGGTGAGCGGCGGCGGGCCCGGCGCCTGACGGCGCGCCGCTCGCCGCGGCAGGCTTCCTGTACACTCAAGCGAGCCATGGCCAGACCGCCCCGGATAGCTCGCCGTACCGCCCACACCGTGTGGCTCGCCGTGAGCGCCCTGCTCGCCGCGGTCGTCACCCGCGGCGCGCTCCCGGTCATCTTCCTGGCCGCGTTCGTCGTGATCTGGCTGCTGGGCTACGCGACCCTCGCCCGCCTCTACAGGCGCTGACCGCGTCGGCCACGCCGTGCCGCGCCCTCGTCAGGCCGGCCGCGGTCCGCGGGGCTCCGCGGGAGAACGGCAGGCACTGCGGCCCGAAGCGCTGCACGCCGGCGCGGCCGGCAACGCCTCAGGCGTCGCCGCTCCGCGTCGCCCTCACGCTGATGGCGTCAGTGATCAGGTCCCGAACTGCGAGGTCCGGGTGGTCGACAAGCTCCGAGAGGTCGACGTCGTTCAGACGCCAGAGAACGTCTCGGTAGGCCCAGAACTCGGTGCTGCTGTCGCCCCGGTAGGTCGCGGCGAAGGAGCGCAGAAGGGGATCGAGCCCCTGGGCGCCGATGGCCACGAGGCCGTCCTGCAGCCGCTGCAGCTGCGCGAAGTTGCGCAGCGTGCGCTTGCCCATGGGCCCGAACTGCTGCCTCTCGGTCCTGAGAAGGTCCTCCAACGCCTGGACCAGCTCGTCGGCGAAAGTCTTCAGGGCCGCCTTCGCCGCCGAGCGCACCTTCACGCTCTTCCGGTAGTGGGCCGCCCAAATCAGGCCATCCAGGTCGTGCTTCTCGACCAGCTTGGGAACATCGGGTGGTCCGAACAGCCCTATCGCCTCCCTCAGTCAAGGTCCGCCAGTACGGCTCCGGCCCTGCGTGCAGACCGGCCTTCCAGGTAGTGCCGCGGCACCTGGAGGTCGTCGCCGCGGGAGATGTGGTTCTGAAGCGACCGCGTGGACCGCGCGTCAGGCGGCTGCCGCAAGAGCGCCGATCATCTGACCTGCAGACGGTGTGGTAGCGGCGGTAGGACTCGAACCTACGACACGCGGATTATGATTCCGCTGCTCTGACCAGCTGAGCTACGCCGCCACGGCGGAAGACAACGCTACCACAGGTACGAGCCCCCCTCAATCCACGGCGCGGCCGGAGCCATTGTCCACTTCCTCGCCTCCATCAGTTCCATTCCTGGACATTGTGTACAAGGTCAAACCTTCCGATTCAGCACTCCAACGCTTGCCCTCAACGGTATTTCCGATAGCATGCGCATGTCGTCACAAGCTGCTGGGGCACCCCCGCCCCCAAGCGGCGAGTGATCGGCCAGAGTGTCCCCCGGCACCGTCCGCCACCCCCTGGGCGGGCGGTTCCCTTTTCGGCCGGGGCCGGCGGTCTTCCGCCGGCCCCGGCCGAACTTCGTTCCGGCCCCTCTCCACTGAGCCTGCGGCGAGCCCAGCCACGGTTGAAAGCGACCCCGGTTTCCTGTAGCCTCATGCGCGCTCCCGGGGGAGTGCCCGAGTGGCTAAAGGGGGCGGACTGTAAATCCGTTGGCGCAGCCTACCTAGGTTCGAATCCTAGCTCCCCCACCAGCGTGCCCGGTTAGCTCAGCAGGCAGAGCACCTCCATGGTAAGGAGGGGGTCCGCGGTTCGAATCCGCGACCGGGCTCCACCCTCCCCCTTCTGCAGATCCGTGGCAGCAGCTCCCCGACCCCCCGACCGGCATCTCGGGCACGCGCCGCGCGCCGTCACTCCGAGCAACGGAACTGCGGATCCTCGCGGTAGAAGAGCTCCTTGCACTCCGGGCAGCGCAGCTCATACAGGTGGCCGGTCGCCACCCAATGCGGATCGCAGAAGATGATGCGCGCCGCCAGCACCTCGAGCTCGGGGGCGCCGCAGGCGAGGCAGGTGAGGAGCACGTCGTCGCCGAGCCCGTAAGCCTGGTGCAGGCGCTGCATCGCGCCACTGGCGCCCTCGTGGAAGGGCAGGTCGCCCTCGTGCGCGGTATCCGGGACCTGGGGCACGCGGTCCAGATCGAGAGGCTTGACCAGGCCCGGCAGGTAGGCGAGGCGAAAGCCCTTGCGGCCGAGAGCACGCTGGAAGCCACACTCACCGGGGCGGCCGTCGCCCGCCGTCGCGCAGGACGGCTGGGTGGCGAGCTCGCGCCGGGTGACGTAGCAGCTCATGTCGAGCTCGTCCATGGGCAGCGGCTCCACGTGCACGGTGCGCGGGCGGCCGCGGCCGCGATGATACCCGGCCGGCGGGACCAGCGACAGGCAGCCGATCGTGGGATCGGCGTCCAGGGCGGCGACCGACCGCTCCAGCCAGCCCGGACTGAGGTCGACCGTGTCGTCGAGCCGGACCAGGTACTCACCGGTGGCGAACTGGCAGGCTCGCTCCAGGCCGCAGTGCCGCACGTCGGCCAGCCCGGGGTCGACGTGGAACCCCCTGATGCGCCCGCGAAGGTACTGGCGCCCGAGGAAGAGCCCGAGCTCCTCGGGGCAGTCGGAGACGAACACCTCGATCTCCTGCGCCTCGGAGCCCCCCTCGCGGAGGTCGCGCAGCACGGCGCGCAGCGCCGGGACGCCGTGGCTCGAGAAGAGGGCGATGCTCACCGAGCTCACGCGGGCTCAGCCTCCGGCTCCTCGCGGGTCAGCGTGATGACCCGCTCGGCGGCGTCGGCGACAGGCCCCGACAATGTGCCGAGCTCGAGAGAGTGGGCAGGCGGGATCGGGTCGCCGATGCCAAAGCCCAGCGGGCCGCTCACGTCACCCGTTCCACTTCAGGCCGGCGACCACCTCACGGATGTCAAGCGTGCCCTCACCGGTCACGATGCCGCCGATGAGGCCTCCGGCGGCCTTCTTCAGCGAAATCAGGATGACGGCGTTGTTGTCGGTCGCGCTGACGCTCAGGTCCACGTTGTGCCCATGCCTTTGTCGTCCGTCGTGCAAAGATGATACAGCCTACCGCGCGGCGCCTCGACCACGCCGCCGCTCTCGCCCGCGACCCCCGTGGGAAGGTCAGGCACACCGGGGGCGATGAACCCCGGGGCGGCGGCCGGCTGGTGGGCGCCGCAACCGGGTCCTCAGTCGAGGCCGGTGAGCCCCTCGCGGATCGCGTACTTCACGAGGTCGGTGACCTTGTGGATGCCCAGCTTCTCCATGACGTTGCCGCGGTGCGTCTCCACCGTCTTGCGGCTCAGGCAGAGGAGGTCGGCGATCTCCTGGTTGGAGTTGCCCTCGGAGATCAGCTTGAGCACCTCCCGCTCGCGCGCCGTGAGCTCGTCGGCCGGCCGGAGCGAGCCCGGGTCGTTGACGCGCTGCAGGTAGTCGTCGAGGACGGTCTCGAGCGCCGGCGGCTGCAGCACTCGCGAGCCGTGCATCACGGCGCGGACGGCGGCCACGAGCTCATCGGCGCTCACCGTCTTGAGCAGGTAACCGCTGGCGCCGGCCTGGACGATACGCAGCACACAGTCCTGGCGATCGTTGCGAGTCAGGGCCAGCGTCTTGATCTGCGGGTAGCGCCGCTGCACCTGGCCGGTGAGCTCGAGACCGTTCATGCGCGGCATGATCGTCTCGGTGACGATGACGTCGGGAGCCGAGGAGGCGATCAGGGGCAGAGCCTCGAGACCGTTGGCTGCCTCCGCGACCACGACGATATCCGGCTGCACTTCGAGCAACGCACGGATGCCCTGACGCTCCACGGCGTGATCGTCGACGAGCAGGACGCGGATGCTTGCCGCCGGGCCCCTCACTGGCACCCCTTCGGTCGGCCGCGAGCACCGCGGAACGCGCCCACGGCCCTGGTGGCGTTCCTTATCTTATTATTTTAGGGTCCGGCCGAAGCGGCGGCAACGGCAGCCGCGAGACCGGGAGGCAAGGGCGAGGAGCGCCACTTATACATGCTGGCACACACCTCCGCCGGCAGGTGGCCGTCACGGCGAGCAGCACGTGGCAGGGGGCCCAGCCGGGGGGCTACCGGACGCGGCAGCCAGGGACGTGGCACCGGCCGCCGCAGCTCTGGTCCGGCGCGCGGGCGTCGCCACCCGCGCCGGCACGCGCGGACGCCCGCGGCTTTGCGCCCGCGCCCGCCGTGCCCTAGAATGCCTAGGCTTCACCGAGCCGACGTAGCTCAGCTGGCAGAGCACTTCACTCGTAATGAAGGGGTCCGGGGTTCGATTCCCCGCGTCGGCTCCAGCCCCACTCCCCCGTTCGCCCAGCCCCGGGCGCCAATGTACGCGGTCCCGCAGGGGGCGTCACTCCTCGACGAGCGTCACCGTCGCCACGATCGGCGTGCCTTCCTTCAGCATCGCCCACACCGGGCACAGGTTCTCCTCGGCGATCACCAGCGAGCGACGCACGATCGCCTCGTCCAGGCCCGTGCCACGCACGGTGAACTCCAGGGCGATGTCGGTCAGCACCGTCGGGTGCTCGTCACGGCGCGAGGCGAGAGCGCTGACCTCGACGCCGCTCACCTTCTGGTTGTGGCGGCGCAGGAGCAGCGCCATGGTGTTGCCGCTGCAACCGGCAAGGCTCGCGAGCAGCAGTTGCAAGGGCGTAAGGGCGCTGCGGTCGCCTCCGCCCATGGGGTAGTCCATTTCGACGGTGTGGTCGCCGGCGACGGCGCTCACGCGCATCTCGCCGCGGTGGACGACGTGGACGGACAACTGGCTCGGCATGCCGCTCCTTGGCTCGTTGATCCCAGCCCGAGATCCCTCGCCCTGCTCCGCCGGCGATCCTCTGCCGTCCGCCTCCACGGGCCCAGCGACGCGGGCGCGGCAAAGTCAGGCGCGCCGCGGCACATCCACCGGATCGCTCGTGGGAGTCGCGCGCGGCGGGGAGAGCCGCGCCTGAAGCGGAGGCCGCGGGCTACCGCCCGCGGCCCGGACCGCTCAGAAGGTCAGCGCGGGCGCCGGCCGCCGCGCTCGGGAACGCCCTTCGCCTCGGAGACATACGGCAGCAGCGCCATCTCTCGGGCGCGCTTGATGGCCGTGGCGAGCTGATGCTGGTGACGCCGGCAGGTACCCGTGACGCGCGGCGACTTGATCTTGCCTCTGTCGCTGATGAAGCGGCGCAGCCCCGTGGCATCCTTGTAGTCGACCTGTGCGATCTTCTCTTTGCAGAAGTGGCAGAAACGGCGCCGGGTCGGGTCGAAGGGCCGGCCCCTCTTCTTGTCGCGCGGCTTGCCTTTGATGCTCGGCATCGTCGATTCCTTTCCGGACCGCCACCGCTAGGTGGGGCGGCCTGCGTGCTGAAGCCTGAAAGCGTCGTGCAGGGCCCGCCGGGCACGTCCTCCCCGTCTCCGTGGGAGGCCGGCACGCGCGGACCCGCGACGACGCATCGTACCACACTCGCGCGCGGCGCGGGCCGAAGCGGGGCGCGCGGCGCGCCTCTGCGGCCCCGCGCGCGGGCCGCCGGCGCGCGGAGAGGCGCCCCTGCTCGGGCGCACCGGCTTGACTTCACACCGCCGCGCGGTGTGTAGTCCAAGGGCGCGGTGTGGGCACCGCGCCCGAACTCATCTATCACGACGGTCTCATCAGCGGCCGAGCGTGACCCAACGACGATGGAGGAACACACCATGAGCGACAGAGTCCGCGAGATCCTCTCCTGGTACTCCTCGGACAACCCCGGCACCCTGGCGAATCTCTACCGGATGCTCATGCACGGCCGCCTGGCCGGGACCGGCAAGATGGTCATGCTGCCGGTGGACCAGGGGTTCGAGCACGGCCCGGCGCGCAGCTTCGCGCCCAACCCCGCAGGCTACGACCCGCGCTACCATTTCCAGCTGGCGATCGATGCCGGCTGCAACGCGTACGCCGCGCCGCTGGGCTTCATCGAAGCCGGCGCGGCCGAGTTCGCCGGCCAGGTGCCGCTCATCCTCAAGGCCAACAACTCAGACTCGCTGTACGGCGGCAGCGACCCGGTCCCAGCCGTCACCGCCGGCGTCGACGACGCTCTGCGCCTCGGCTGCGGCGCGATCGGCTTCACCATCTACCCGGGCTCCGCCTATCGCAAGGAGATGTACGAGGAGCTGCGCCAGCTCACGCTCGAGGCCAAGGAGGCGGGGCTCGTCGTCGTGGTGTGGAGCTACCCGCGCGGGTCCGGGCTCTCCAAGCAGGGCGAGACCGCCATCGACGTCTGCGCGTACGCCGCCCAGATCGCCGCCCAGCTGGGCGCCCACATCATCAAGGTCAAGCCGCCGACGGCGGCCGTCGAGCTCGACGCCGCCGGCAAGGCGATGGCCAAGGCCGGCGTCAAGACGGAGACCCTGGCCGACCGCGTGGCGCACGTCATCCAGGGCGCCTTCGGCGGCCGCCGCATCGTGATCTTCTCCGGCGGCGAGGCCAAGGGCACCGACGAGGTACTTGCGGAGAACCGCCAGACCGCGCTCGGCGGCGGCTTCGGCACCATCATGGGCCGCAACTCGTTCCAGCGCCCGCACGACGAGGCCGTGAAGCTGCTGCAGGACGTGATGGACATCCACGCCGGCACCTGGCCCGCCTGACAGAGCGCCGGAGGGCGATACAGGAACACCCGCGCACGGGGCGGCCGGTCTCAGCCGGCCGCCCCGCCCGTCACCGTGAGGGACCCGATGAACGCCTCCACGAGGTGCGGATCGAACTGTGAGCCGGCGCCCGCTCTGAGCTCGGCGACCGCTGCTTCGCGGGCCAGCGCCGGCCGGTAGGGGCGGTCGCTCACCATCGCCTGCCAGGCGTCGCAGACGGCGATCACCCGCGCCCCGAAGGGGATCGCCTCGCCGGCCAGCCTGCACGGGTAGCCCGCGCCGTCCCAGCGCTCGTGGTGGTGGAGCACCACGGGCAGGAGCGCCCCGAGGCGCATCGTGGTCTCGAGGAGCCGCGTACCCATCTCCGGGTGGCGGCGGATCACGGCCTGGTCGGCGGGGCTCAGCTCGCCGCGCCGGTTGAGCACCTCCACCGGGATGCCTACCTTGCCGATGTCGTAGACCAGCGCGGCCATGCGCAGCACGTCACGCTGTGCGTCGTCCAAGCCCAGCGCCGCCGCCAGGCCCGCCGCCGCCCGCGCGACGCCGGCGGAGCGCTCGCCGGCGAAGGCGTCGCGCTGGTCGACGGCGGCGGCCAGGACGTCCAGAGTCTCGATGTCGGCCTTCTCGAGGCGGAAGGCCAGGCCCTCGAGCGCCGACTGATCCAGCTCGACCAGCGAGACCTGCGTGAAGTCGGCCACCGCGTCACGGCCCGAGCGCTTGGCGAACAGGAGAGCCGCGTCGGCGGCGGCGATCAGGCTCTCCCGGTCGTGGCCGCAAGCCGGGTACTCGGCCAGCCCGATGCTCATCGAGAGACTCGGGGGCTCCGGCACGGCGATTGCGATGCCGCGAACGCCCTGGGCGATGCGCTCGGCGAGCACCGCGGCCTGCGCCGCGGTGGTGGCGGGGAGGATCATCACGAACTCCTCGCCGCCGTAGCGCGCCACGAAGTCGCTGGCTCGGGCGTTGGCGCACAGGACGTTCGCCACCGCCCTCAAGGCCTCGTCGCCGCGCGGATGCCCGAACCTGTCATTGACGTTCTTGAACAGGTCGAGGTCCATCATCAGCAGCGAGAATACGAGGTCGTAGCGCTCCGCACGCCCGACCTCGTGAGCCAGCGTCTCCTGGAAGTGGCGGTGATTGTAAAGGCCGGTGAGGCCGTCGGTGATCGCCAGCCGCTCCAGCTCCGCCCTGTGACGCACGCCCTCGATAGCGGAGGCCGTGATGGTCGCGAAGACGCCGAGGAGCTGCAAGGTCTCCTCGCTGGGGATGCACCCGTCGGAAGGATCGTACACGTCGAACAGGCCGATCAGCCGGCCGTCGTCCCCGTGCAGCGGCGCGAACACGGCGTCGTCGCCGTGAAAGGCGCCAGGCCCCCCATCTTCAACGTATCCAGAAGGGAAGTAGGCCAGCTCGACATCGGTCCAGTCGTGGTGGCGATGGTCGATGAAGTACGTGCTGCCGTGGCGGAACTCCTCCCGAAGAAGCCCCTCGAGCACGCCGCGCGGGATGCGCCGGGCGCGGATCGAGGCATCGTAGTCGCGGTCCGACCCCACCGTCGCGGCCGTGAAGAGGAGGTCGTCCGCGGGATCGAGCAGATAGAGGACCGTCTCGCGGAAAGACAGCCGGCGCTCGACGCCGTCGGCCGCCGCCCGGGCGACCTGCTCGACACTGCCCGCCGCCCGAAGCTCGTCCCCCAGCTCGAGGATGGCTTCGAGACGCCGGGCGCGGCGGATGTGCGCTTCCGCAGCCTCGAAGAGATCGACGATGCTGCGGTGCTCCCGCACGTAGAGGAAGAAACAAGCGGCGATGAGGGCGAGCACCAGGGCCGTCTCGACGGCCGCCTCGGCCCACGCCCAGGCTCCGCTCTCAAGGCTCCGGTCGGCGCGCAGCTCCACACCGAGCAGCGCGGCGAGCAAGGCCGTGGTGCAGACGAGCGGGATCCACGACCCCCGGCGAGAACGCAGGGCGCGGCGGTCGAGCGCGATCACTCGCGCGGCGAGGAAGAACGCAGCCAACGCGCCGGCGAAATTCAGGAAGCGGATGATCTGGATGTGCCCCACACCCCTCTCGATCAGAGCCTGCCCGGCGGCCCGGCCGGGCACCGCCCGTCGCCTTGGTTCGACGCGGCGACGGAGAGTCCCCCCCGTGTATCGGCGTGACGGGCGCTCTACTCGAGCAGCATGCGGTCGACGGCGAAGGCCTCACCGGCGACCGCATGGAACTTCTCGATGAGGTCGCGCACCGTGAGGGCGGCCTTCTGGCCGGCGTCCAGATCGAGGACGATGCGCCCGGCGTGCATCATGACGAGCCGGTCGCCGTAGCGCAAGGCCAGCTCCATGTTGTGGGTGACCATGAGTGTGGTGAGGCCCCGCTCGGCGACGATCGCCGCCGTGAGGTCCATGATCGTCGCCGCGACCTTGGGGTCGAGCGCGGCCGTGTGCTCGTCGAGGAGCAGGAGGCCCGGCTCCGCCACGGCCGCCATGAGCAGCGACATCGCCTGGCGCTGGCCGCCGGAGAGCTTGGTGACCTCGGCCCCAAGGCGGCCCTCCAGGCCCATGCCGAGGCGCGCCAACTGTTCGGCCATGATGGCCCGTCGGCGGCGCGTGACGCCGCGCCGCAGCCCGCTGCGGCGCGAGCGCATCAGCGAGAGGGCGAGGTTCTCCTCGATCGTCATCGACGGCGCCGTGCCGGCCCGCGGATCCTGGAACACGCGCCCGATGACGCGGCTGCGCACGTGCTCGGGGCGGCGGGTGACGTCCTCGCCGCCGAGGAGGACGCTGCCGGAGCTCGGCGCGAAGGTGCCGGCCACGGCGTTGAGCAGCGTCGACTTGCCCGAGCCGTTGGAGCCGATGATGCTCACGAACTGGCCGGCCGGCAGCGCCAGGTCGATCCCCTGGAGGGCCACGACCTCGTTCGCCGTGCCCGGGAAGAAGACCTTGCGCAGCCCACGCAGCTCCAGAGTGGCCGGAACGCTCACCCGCGCACCACCTTGCGGCGCACGGTGGGGACTGAGAGCGCCACGACGACGAGGGCCGCGGTGAGCAGCTTGAGGTCGGTCGGGGCGATCCCCAGGCGCAGGCTCACGGCGATGAGCAGGCGATACACGATCGACCCGCCGATGACGCTGAACAGCACCCAGCTGATGCTGCGCGCCCCGAAGAGGACCTCGCCCATGATCACCCCGGCCAGGCCGGCGACGATGGTGCCGATCCCCATGCCCACGTCGGCGAAGCCCTGCTGCTGCGCCACGAGGGAGCCGGTGAGCGCGACCAGCGCGTTGGCGATGCCGAGGCCGACGACGCGCGTGAGATCGGTGTTGGTGCCCATGGCGCGGATCATCTGCTCGTTGTCACCCGTTGCCTGCAGGCAGAGGCCGAACTCGGTATGCAGGAACCAGTCGAGCACGTACTTGACGAGCAGCGCCAGTACCGCGACCGCGGCCACGAGGTTCCACCCGATGAACGACAGCGAGAACAGGGCGCCGAGCTTCTCGAAGATGCCATCCACCCCGAGCAGGGGGATGTTGCTCTTGCCCATGATGCGCAGGTTGACCGTGTAGAGAGCGGTCATCATGAGGATCCCGGCGAGCAGCTTGGGGCCATAGTTGGTGGAGTCGCTCTCACCCGACTTGAGCAAGAGGTGGAGGGAGCCGGTGAGAAGGCCGGCGCAGAGGCCCGCCCCCACCCCGGCGAGGGTCGCCAGCGCGGGCGAATGGCCGGCGACGATGAGGGCCGCCGTGACCGCCGCCCCGAGCGGCAGGCTGCCGTCGACGGTGAGGTCCGGGAAGTCGAGCACGCGGAAGGTGATGAACACGCCGAGGACCATGAAGCAGTACAGCAGGCCCTGTTCGAACGCGCTGGAGAGTATCGCTTCCACTGTCGGCGGCTCCGGACGTCGGGGGCCTGACCGCAGGCACGGCCCGGCCCCCGTAGTCTATCGCGCCGCCGGCACCCTGGTGGGGGACGCCGGCGGCATCTGGCTCAGAAGGTCTCGCCCGCCTCGGCAGCGAGGTCCTCGGGGATCGTCACGCCCATCGCCTTGGCGGCCGCCACGTTGATGGAGAGCACGAGGTTCTGCGCGTACTGCACCGGGATGTCCTTGATCGCCTTGCCGCCAAGGATCTCGGCGGCCATGTAGCCGGCCTGCTTGCCGAGGTCCTGGTAGTCGAAGGCGTAGGCGGCCACGGCGCCGCGCTTGACGCTGTCGGTGTCGCCCGCGATCAGCGGGATCTTGTTCTCGCGGCAGACCTTGATCACCGTCTCGAGGGCCGAGACGATGGTGTTGTCGGTGAGCACCGAGATGGCGTCGACACGGCCGACGAGCGACTTGGCCGCCGCCTGGACCTCGGAGGAGTTGCTCGCCGTGGCCTCGATGACCTTGAGGCCCATCGCCGCCGCAGCCTCCTTCTCGGCCTCGACCAGGAACACCGAGTTGGCCTCGCCGGCGTTGTAGAGCACGCCGATGGTCTTGGCATCCGGCGCGATCTTCTTGATGAGATCGAGGTGAGGCTGCACCGGAAGCATGTCGCTGACGCCCGTGACGTTGGCGCCGGGCGCGTCGGCGTTGTCCACGAGGCCGGCGCCGACCGGATCGGTGACGGCCGTGAACACGATCGGCGTCGTCGAGTCGGCCTTGACCATCGCCTGTGTGGTCGGGGTGGCGATGCCGAGCACGAGGTCGAGCCCGTCGTTGGCGAACTTCTGCGCGATGCTCGAGGCGGTGGCCATGTCGCCCTGGGCGTTCTGGACGTCGTAGGTGACGTTGTCACCCTCAGTGAAACCCTTTTCGGCCATGGCCTCCTTGAAACCCTCCACGCAGGCGTCGAGCGCCGGGTGCGTGACGATCTGGGTGATGCCGATCGAGTACGACTTGGGGGCGGGGCTAGCTGTGTCGTCGGCCGTGTCGCCCCCACACGCGGCGACGCCGCCGCCGGCGGCGACGAGCAGGGCAAGCGACGCGACGAGGGCGATGAGCCTGGCTACGGGACGCATGGTTCTCCTTCCGGGCACGAATCGGGCGAGGTATTCTAGTTTGCACGGCCTCACGCGCACAAGTGCCGGCTCATCAATATGCAGAGAGTACGCGGCCTGCGGCCGGCCGGCCCGCTCCGCGCCCGCGGCGCGAGCAGTGCCGAAAGGCCGGCAACGCATCCTCTCTCACGCGAGCCCGTGGTGCCGGCACGGGCCGGCCCGGTAGCCGGCAGGGCCGTCGAGCGGCGAGGCGGGCACCCCCTCGAGCCGCCGGCAGGTCACGCTTCGCCGGCGGCCCCGCCCTGCCCCTCGAGGTACGCGCGTACAAGCCGCTGCCAGAGGGCGAAGGCCGGCCCGGTATCGAGGCCGGGGTCCGCCTGCACCTGGAGGGCGACGCCGTCGGCCAGGGCGACCGTCAGCACCGCCAGCGGATCCAGCCCGGGCGGTGGGCTGACGCCGGCCTGGCCGCCGAGGGCCCAGGCGTCGAGCTTCCGATACCAGTCCATCAGGTCGCCGAGGCGCGGCCGCAGGGCTTCGTCACGGAGGATGTGCGGCACGAGCTCATAGAACATGCGGTACGAGCTCTGCTCGTGCGCGTAGGCCTCGTGCAGGCGGAAGAGCGCCTGGCGGCGCTCCTCCCCCGGGGGCAGCGCCGCCAGACTCTCGATCAGCTCCAGGCTCTCCAGATACAGCACCGAGTCGACCAGGGTGGCGACGAGGCCGGCCTTGCTCCCGAAGTGATAGCGGATCAGCGCGGGGTTCTCCCCCGCCTCGCCGGCGATCCGCTCGAACGTGAGCGCCCGGAAGCCGTCGCGGAGGAGCACGCGCTTGGCCGCCCCGAGGATGCGCGCCGCCGTGGGCCCCAGGTGCGGGGCCGGATCGCTGATCGGTATCTCATACCTCGCCATGATGGCTGCACCCTTCCGTCGTCGGCCGTCGTCTCGCCCCCGCGGCCAGAAGGAGACGCCCGGCCCCGGCGCTCCGGCGGCCTCGCGGCAGCGCCCATCCAAGCGCCCGCGAAGACCTTGACTCCCCATCCGCGTCTGCTAGCCTACCACGGCGGTTGTTTAGGCAACTAACCAACTCTCTTCCACAACGCACGGGGGTTCCCGATGGAGCACAGGGTCCGCACGCGACTGGGAGACGGCTCGTCTACCCGGATGACGCGCGCCGAGATCCGGGCCGATCTCATCGCCGGTTCCGAGATCGGCGCCCGGCGGGCGAAGGCGCCCCCGCTCGAGGACCATGAGATCGGCCACCTGGTCGACATCTTCACCTCCGAAGCTCGGTTCAGCGCCGTCGACATGGGGGCCGAGGTCGTCCTGTCGTTCGACGGCTCCGGCAACCTCGACGCGGGCACGCGTGTGGACGAGCTGGTCGGCTACCAGAACCACCTCGGCGCCGACACGCTCGAGCTGTACGCGATCGACTACTCGTACAAGGCCGTCAAGACGATCCTGACGTTCGAGGCGCAGACGATGAAGAACGCGCAGTTCGGCCTCATCGCCCCGCTTCAGTACGGGGCGATGCCCGACTTGGGCCGGTACTCGATGCCGGACGGCCCCATCCCCAACTGGGCGGAGCTGCTGCCCCAAGGCCGCATCGCGGAGGCGCGCGAGGCGCAGGTGGAGGCCATCGAACACGCCGTCGCCGACATGGTCTACGTCGCCGATGGAATGTGGGAGGCCGGCGCCGACGGCATGGACTTCGATACTGCCGGGGCCGCCGGCGACGGAGACCTGCTGGCGGCGCTGACGGCGGTCGAGAAGATCAGGGGCAGGTACCCCGGCTACGGCATCGAGCTCGGGATGGCGAGCGAATGCACCCTGGGCATGCATGGCGAGCTCACCTACAGGGGTGAGCGGCTCGCCGGGATGTGGCCGAAGGACCAGCTCCGAATGGCTCAGGCGGCCGGCGCCACCATCTTCGGGCCGGCCGTCAACGTCAACACCACGAAGTCCGTGGCCTGGAACGTGGCCCGCGCCTGCACCCTCATCAAGCCCTGCATGGAGATCGCCGAGATCCCCGTCCACCCAAACGTGGGCATGGGCGTCGGCGGGGTGCCGATGAGCCCCTACCCGCCGGTCGACGCCACCTCACGGGTCTCGCGCGCCCTCGTCGACATCCTCGGCTGTGACGGCTTGTAGGTCGGGGTGGGCGACCCGCTGGGCATGGCGTGCAGCCACGCGCTGGCCTCGGGCATGGGCGGCATGCGGTCCGCCGGAGATCTGGTGGGCCGCCTGCAGATGACCCGGGGCATGCGCCTCCAGGACGCGAAAGCCTACGTGGCCGGCAGGCTGGGCGTGGCGATCGCCGACCTCGCCGACCCCATCGTGATGCACGACGTGCGCCGCGACCTCGGCCTCGGCCGGATTCCCGTACAGGACCTGACCTACCCGGCCCACGCCGGCGGGATCGAGGCCAAGTTCCGCATCGCCGAGGTGCTCGGCATCCCCATCAACTCCGTGGACCGGTTCCGGGAGTGCGCAGGGCTCGGGGTCGCGGCGCCGCGGCAGCGGCGGAGCGGCGCGTCGTGAAACGCAACCGGCACGCCGGCGGCCTGCGCAGCCGCGGGCTCAGCGTCAACGTCTTCAGCGAGGGGGAGCTCGACGACCTCCACCTCGCGACCCTCGAGGTGCTGGAGCGCACCGGGGTCTTCGTCGAAGACGAAGAGGCGCTCGCCATCTTCGGCGACGGCGGCTGCCGCGTCGACCGCGAGTCGCGCATCGTGCGCGTCCCTGCGCACGTGACGGAGGACGCTATCCGCTCCGCGCCGAGCGCGCTCGTGCTCTGCGGGCGCGACCCCGCCAACGACGTCGTCCTCGAGCCAGGCCGCATCGCTTTCACCAATTTCAGCGAAGGCATCGCGGTCGTCGACCTCGAGACGGGGGAGCGCCGGGCCTCCACCAAGCAGGACGTCGCCGACATCGCACGTCTCAACGACTACCTCAGCGAGATGGACACGCACGAGGTCGCGGTGGGCGCCAGGGACGTGCCTTCCGCGACGGCGGCCGTACACAACAGCGAAGCCCAGCTGCTCAACACGACCAAGCCCATCGGCATCGGCCCCCTCTCCGGCGCGGAGTGCCGGACCATCTTCCGCATGGCGGCCGCGATCGCGGGCGGAGAGGACGCCCTGCGCGAGCGGCCCATCCTCTACTCGGGCGTCTGCCCCGTGAGCCCCCTCAAGCTGCCGCGCGACGTCACCGAGGTGATCATCGAATCGTCTCGCTGGTGGATCCCGGACAACATCCTCAGCATGGCGATGGCCGGCGGCTCCGGGCCCGTGACCCTTGCCGGCACCCTCGTCACCCACAACGCCGAGGTATTGAGCGGGATCGTGCTGGCCCAGCTCACCGAACGCGGCAGCCCGGTGCTGTACGGCAGCTCTACCACGGCCATGGACCTCAAGCTCGCCGCGGCCAGCGTCGGCTCGCCGGAGATCAGCCTGATCAGCGCCGCCGTGGCGCAGCTGGCGCGGCGCTACCTGCTGCCGAGCTTCGTCGCCGGCTTGTAGACGGACGCCAAACTCGGTGACGCCCAGGTAGGGCACGAGAAGACCCTCACCGGACTCACGGCAGCGTTGGCAGGGGCCAACCTGATCTACGGTGCGGGGATGATCGAGTCGGGCGTCACGTTCGATTGCGCGCAGTTCGTCATGGACAACGAGATCGCGCGCATGATCAAGCACGTGGTCGCCGGCATCCCCGTCGACGACGAGACCCTGGCGGTAGACGACATCGCCGCGGTGGGGTCGTTCGGCGACTTCCTCTCGCTCGACGCGACGCTGCAGCACATGCGCGAGCTCAGCCAGCCGGAGATGCTCGACCGCCGCGTGCTCGAAGACTGGCAGGCGCGCGGCGCGCACGACCTGTACACGACCTGCCGGGAGAGAGCCCGCGACATCGTCCGCGAGCACCGGCCGGAACCCGTCCCTGACGACGTCGCGGCCCGCGTGCACGCCATGGTCGAAGCGGCCGACCGCGCCGCCGGCGCCGCCTGAAGGAGGCGTGAACGATGGCAGAGCCCGGCATCCTGCAGCCGCGCCTCAGCCTGCTCGGCGCGGCCGGCGTCGAGTACGTGCACGAGCAGACGCTGCGCCTGCTCGCCGAGGTCGGCATCCGGCCCAACGCGCCCCGCGCACTCGCGCTCCTGCGCGACGCCGGAGCGCTCGTCGACGCGGGCACCGGCGTCGCCCGCCTGCCCGCCGACCTCGTCGAGCGTGCCGTGGCCTCCGCGCCGAAGACGGTGCTGCTCGCGGCGCGCGATCCGGCGGCGGACGCGCTCCTCGACCACACCCAGACGTACGTGACGCACGACGGCATGGCCGTGATGACCCTGGACCACCGCAGCGGCGAGCGCCGGCCGTCCACGGCCCGCGACCTGGCCGAAGCGATGCTCGTCGCCGACGCGCTCGAGGAGGTCGGCGTCTGCTGGTACACCACCTACCCCTGCGACGAGCGGCCGGAGCTGCAGGCGCTGCGCGGCCTGCAGACGATGCTCGCCGGCACCGGCAAGCACGTCGAGGGCGAGGTGCTCGACCCACGCGAGGTGCCGTTCGTGATGGAAATGCTCGCCGCCGCCTGCGACGGTGGCCGCTGGCTCCCCGAGCGACCGATCTTCTCGATCGTCTACTGCCCGGTATCGCCTCTGCAGCACGACGCCGACAGCCTCGAGGCGGCGATGCAGCTCGCCGCCCACGGCGTGCCGGTCACCGTCTACAGCCTCGCCCTCGCGGGGGCCACAGCCCCGCTCACGCTCGCGGGGACCGTGGTGCAGACCAACGCCGAGATCCTCGCGACGCTCGTCATCCTGCAGCTGGCCGCCCCCGGGTGCCCCGTGATCTATGTCGGCGACGCCGGCATCATGGACATGCGCACGTCCCTGTACGCCTCTAGCAGGATGCAGAACAAAGCCGCCTTGAGAGGAGCGCGTTTGCCGGGTGGAGCGGCAGGGAGCGGGAAGCGGGTGGGTTTCGCCCCCCGCGAGCCCTCGGGGCGGGCCCCTGAGCCTTGTTCTT